>DODI01000395.1:0-2579 GCA_003509045.1 Planctomycetota bacterium
TTTCTCCACTTTTTTCAGTCTTCCAAGATTTTTCATCGATTCGTACTGACTGTCGTAAAGAAGTACGGCCCGCACCCTGTTTTTCCCGAGCTGGTAGAGCGCTGAGGATACCCGGGTGGTGGGCTTAGGGACCCAGGCGGAGGCTCCCTTCCAGCCAGCCAGGCTCGCGGCCGTCTTTTCAGCTTCGGGGAAAAGAATCCGGTGAACGAATTTCGGTTCGTAGAGGGGACCGCCCATAACCAGCTCACCATCGAGATCGGAGGCTGTTTTCACCCTTCCCTCGGATGCCACAAGCACATATTTCCTAAGTGGATACGCTTCCAGGACAGCCTTGAGTCCAAACCGCTTGCGATGCTCGAGGTAAAAACCAAGGCTGACAATCCCAAGATCGGGATTTTTTTTCTCCAGGGCGGCCAGGGCCTCCTTCGGCGTGTTCTGGTAGCTGAGAGAGGGCCTGGCAAGCTTGGTCTGGGAGGCCAGGTATTCACCAAGCCGGGCGAGAAAACCTTCAGCCGCATTTGGAGACCCGGGTCTTCCCGGCTGGATAATAGCCAGGCTGGGGGGGGTGTCCGCACCCCGGCATTTTTCAGGGAACGGCGAAAAAAACAGGAAAAGAAGGAGAATACCGCGTCGCTGGAGCATGGTCTAGCACCCATGAATATGAAAGCCAGGCGCCATTCAAACACGGCTGGTCTGGCGACGCAAATTCTATGGATCGATGGAGCAGCTACTTCCGCTCGGTGAGTTTCAGCAGCGCTGGCAGCAGGACAACCGTCGCTGCGAGAATACAGAGCAGCCCGATGATCATCATCAGGCCGAGGCTTGCCACGCCTCGATGGCTCGCTGTAGCCATGGCGCCAAAACCAATCATGGTGGTCAGGAAAGACAGGGTGACGGCCGCGGCAGTTGTCCTGCCGACTGAGAGAACGGAACCTGATTCCCTGAAGCGATGGATGATGTGGACTCCGCCGTCGACTCCACAGCCGATGAGGATGGGCAGGGCGAAGAAATTGGCCAGGTTGAAATCAAGCTCCAGCAGGGGCAGGGCTTCGAGCAGCCAGAGGAGGCCAACCAACAGCGGAACCATGGCCAGGAGGGTCAGCCGGAGGCTGCGCAGCTCGGCCAGCAGGAACAGGAAGACGACTCCGAGCGAATAGAGCGCGGCTTTTTCAAAACCTTCACGCATTCGGCCGGCCGACTCGTAGACCTGTACGGGGGCGCCAGTCACCTCGGGATCGATGTCCCGCATCTCCCGGATGAAGCGCCGCATCGTTTCCTCATGCCACAGGTCGCCGTTGGCGTAGGCGTAAACGATGAACTCGCCGCCGTCGCGGGAAACAAGACGGCTCCTGAGAATGTCGGGCAGGTTGGCCGGCGAGATGGGCGTCGTCTCAATGACCGCGGCCTGGAGGGAGCTCAGCAATCCGTTTACCTCGGTAATCCAGTCCCGCTGGAAGGGCGAGAGCCGGGCAAGCTTTTCAGCCGGGCCGTCCTCCAGGAGCTCGGCGAGCTCCCCGCTGAGGTCGGCCGCGGCAAGGAGGCGCATGGCGAAACGGCGCCCCTCTTCTTCATTGGCCTGGGAGACGATGTCGGCCAGGTCAAAGAGGTTGCCCTGGAGCAGTTCCAGGGCGGCACCCAGCTTCTTCGCATCGACTTCTTCCGCGGCGGCGGGGATCACGATCCCGGCGAGGGCCGAGCGCGCGATCTCGAGCCGCTCGAGCTTTTCGAGCTGCTGTTCGGGAAGATAATCAAGGATGCTCTCGGTCCTGGAAATGACTTCTTTGTCGAGGGCCTCAAGGCTCTGCTGCTTGCGGCGGGCGTCCTCGATGTCAGCTGCGATAAAGGCGGCGTACCAGGTGGAGAAATCGGAATCTTCGATCAGCTTGCGTTCATACTGGACGGACTCGAGCTCCTGGTTCTGTAGCTCGAGCAGGTTTGGATTGTAGGGGAGGCCCGCGAGACAGAAGAAGCCGGCCCCCGTTATGACGCCCGCTATGGTGATGACCGGCAGGGGGCGGCGGCTGGCCAGCTCGAGCAACGGCACGCGGATCGTCCGGGCGGAGGCCTTTCTTCCCGCGCGGCTATCGAGGAGAATGATCAGCGCCGGTAGGAGGGTGATCATGCTGAAGAGACAGATCAGGACCCCGCTGCCGGCGATGAAGCCGAGCTCCCGGAGCCCCTTGAAGTCGACGAAGAGGGTCATGTAGAAGGCCGCCGCGGTCGTGATTCCTCCGATGACGATCGCTCTTCCGGTTGTCCTGATGGTATTGCGAACAGCCGCCTCAACGTCACCCACTCGCTCGAGCTCTTCCTGGTAGCGGGCGATGAAATGGATTCCAAAGTCGATTCCAAGTCCAACGAGCATGGCCGCGAAGACGATGGACAGCAGCGTGAGATAGCCGATGGTCAGGGCCGTCAGCGCGAAGGTCAGGAGGATGGCGATGGACAGGGTCAGGATGCAGAGGAGGGGTTTTCCAAGACGCCTGAAGAAGATGACGAAGAGCGCGAAAACGCCAACCAGGGCCACCAGGGTGGCTTTTTTCATGTCCTTGTCCGTGGTCATCATCTCGTCAGCCTGG
>DODI01000494.1:0-4029 GCA_003509045.1 Planctomycetota bacterium
GCGGTGCTGGCGAAAAACGGCAAGGTGTCTCTCAAGGTTGGCGGCAAGGTCGTCGCCGAGGGCAAGACCGGCGGCTCGATGCAGCGGGTGCCTCTCGAGGGACTCCACGCAGGCAATGATGGAGAGGCTGCGGTGGGTGACTACAAGGTTCCGGGCGCGTTCAACGGCACGATCGAGAAGTTGACGCTTCGCCTGGGAAAAGCCCGCTGATGTCGCATAAGACCTTCGTGACCCACCTCGAATGCAGCTACACCGGCGAGACCTACGAGGCGGACCGGGTCCACGGCCTGTCGCGCGAGGGCAAGCCTCTCCTGGTGCGCTACGACCTCGCCGCCCTTGGCGCCGGGCTCGACAGGGAGACCTTGTCGGCGAGGAGCGGCGGCCTCTGGAAGTACCTCGAGCTGCTGCCGGTTCGCTCCGAAGAGAACATTATCTCACTCGGCGAGGAGCTGACTCCGCTGGTTGACCTGCCCGATTTTCAGGCCGGCTCGGGCCGCCTGATGGTCAAGGATGAGGGCCGCCTGCCGACGGGCTCCTTCAAGGCCCGGGGGCTTGCCCTGGCGGTTTCGATGGCGAAGGAGCTCGGGGTCACGAGCGTGGCGATGCCGACCAATGGCAACGCGGGGGCGGCGCTCGCGGCCTATGCCAGCCGTGCCGGGATCGAGTCCTGGGTGTTTTGCCCCGATGACACGCCCGAGATCAACGTGCGGGAGACCGCCCTGCAGGGGGCGAAGGTCTGGAGGGTGAACGGTCTGATCAACGATTGCGGCCGGCTGGTGGGGGAGGGCTGCGAAGAGATGGGATGGTTCGATTTCTCCACTCTCAAGGAGCCGTACCGTATCGAGGGCAAGAAGACGATGGGCCTCGAGCTGGCCGAGCAGCTCGCATGGCAATTGCCCGATGTGATCCTCTATCCGACCGGCGGCGGCACCGGGTTGATCGGCATGTGGAAGGCCTTCGCCGAGCTGCAGGAGCTGGGCTGGATCAGCGATCGGTTGCCGAGGATGGTCGCGGTGCAATCTTCCGGTTGCGCGCCGATGGTGCGCGCCTTCGAGGCGGGGCTCGAGCACGCCGAGCCCTGGGAGGATGCGGCCACCGTTGCTGCCGGGATCCGGGTTCCCGCCGCGGTAGGAGATTTTCTCATCCTGCGGGCCGTTCGCGAGAGCGGAGGGTTCGCCGTGGCGGTCAACGACGAGAGCATTATCGAGGCCCGCGACCGGGCCGCGGCGGACTCAGGTTTTCTCATGTGCCCGGAGGGGGCGGCGACCCTGGCCGCCTACCTGCAGGAGGTGGAGAGCGGGCGGATTCGACCCGATGAATCGGCCGTGCTTTTCAATTGTGCCACGGGCCTCAAATATCCGATGCCCCCGGCCGCTGAACGTCTCGATTGCCAGGCCCCGCTCGATATCGATGCCTTGCGCCGGAGCTGACATTCTTGTTCAACGAGCTGTCCATGCCGGTTCCGTGTTGCCGGGGATTGAATTGGTGTGGAGGTCTTTGGATGGGACGAGTATCGTGACCCCTGCTGAGAGGTTTTCCCCCCGCTATTGGAGGTGTAACTGGTGAGTCGTTTATTCGCTGCGGCGGTTTGTCTGGGAGTCCTGTGGTCCGCTTCGGAATTGGCGGCCGGGCAGCCGAACATACTCCTGATCATCTCTGACGACCAATCCTGGACCGACTTCGGCTTCATGGGGCACAAGGTGATCAAGACCCCTCACCTCGACCGGCTTGCGGCCGAGAGTGTCGTCTTTCCCCGCGGCTACGTCCCCACCAGTCTCTGCAGGCCGAGTCTCGCCAGCATGGTGTCCGGTCTCTACCCGCACCAGCACAAGATCACCGGGAATGATCCGCCAAAGGGCACGGACCGCAGGGAGATGCTTCGTCATATCAGGAGAATCCCATCCCTGCCGAGGCTGCTTGCGAAGAAGGGCTATCGTAGCCACCAGTCCGGCAAGTGGTGGGAGGGTCATTACGAGCTCGGCGGTTTCACCCACGGCATGACGACCACCGGGCGCCATGGAGGGCCGGGGCTTACCATCGGGCGCAAGGGCCTGAAGCCGATCTTTGATTTCATCGATGCCTCAGCCGAGAAGCCCTTCTTCATCTGGTACGCTCCCTTCCTGCCCCACACTCCGCACAATCCTCCCGCGCGGCTGCTGTCGAAATACAAGGCGGAGGGCAAGTCAATTCATGTGGCCCGCTACCAGGCGATGTGCGAGTGGTTCGATGAGACCTGCGGCGAGCTGCTGGGCTACCTGGACAAGAAGAAGCTCCGCGACAATACGCTTGTCGTTTTCGTGACCGACAACGGCTGGATCCAGAAGGAGAAGTCACGCGGCAGCGATGCGAGGTCCAAGCGTTCGCCTTTCGATGGCGGTACCAGGGCCCCGATCATGCTGCGCTGGCCGGGCAAGCTGAAGGCTGCCCGCCACGATACGCTCGCCAGCAGCATCGACCTGGCGCCGACGATCCTGGCCGCGGCCGGTCTCGAGCCGCATCCCGAGATGCAGGGAATTAATCTGCTGGATGTCAGCGCCGCCGGGGGGAAGAGCGCCCGGGACAGGATCTTTGGAGAGATTTTCGAGCACGATGTCGGGAAGATCGATGACCCGGTTCCAGGCCTTCTCTACCGCTGGTGCATCAACGGGCAGTGGAAGCTGATCCTTCCACACCGCGGCAGCCCGGTTATTTCCCGTAAGCGGAAGTCTACCTACCGCGATCCCATCTGGGACGCTCCCCAGCTTTTCAATTTACTCAGTGATCCGCATGAAACGAAGGATGTCAAAGGGCAGGCTGCGCGGATTGCCGCTATGAGTTCCGATATCGAGCGCTGGTGGAAGGTGGAGAAACCCTGAGATCGGCTGATTCTGCGGTCTCTCGCCTTCCGGTCCCCCGCCGCGGCGATTCCCCTGGAGCAGCTAAGTAGCGTCCCCGGACAATATGTCATAAGATAGCCTGCTTGTATGAATAACGGCTTTTCTCCAGAGGCCCCGAGGGGCTGGATTCGAATTCGTGGAACACATACGCAACTTCTGCATCATCGCTCATATCGATCATGGGAAGTCGACCCTGGCCGACCGTTTGATCCAGGCCTGCGGCGCGGTCGATGATCGAAAGTTTCGCGATCAGATCCTCGACAGCATGGATCTCGAGCGTGAGCGGGGCATCACGATCAAGAGCAATACGGTCACCCTCGAATACACAGCCGCCGCCGGCGAGACCTACCAGCTCAACCTGATCGACACACCCGGGCATGTCGATTTTTCACACGAGGTGCGGCGTTCGCTGATGTCGTGCGAGGGCGCCCTCCTCCTGGTGGATGCCTCCCAGGGAGTGGAAGCCCAGACGGTTGCCAATCTCTACCTGGCCATGGAGTACGAGCTGGAGCTGGTGCCGGTGATCAACAAGATCGATCTTCCGTCTGCGGACATCGACCGGGTGAGCGAGGAGATCGATGCAGACCTGGGTCTTGATCCCTTCGAGGCTATCCAGTGTTCAGCCAAGAACAATATCGGTATCGATGGTGTGCTCGAGGCGATTGTCGAGAAGCTGCCGCCTCCGGCCGGAGATCCCGAGGGATCCCTCAAGGCGCTGGTCTTTGACGCGCAATACGATAAGTACCGGGGCGTGGTCATGCTGGTGAGGGTGCAGGATGGCGTTATCAAGAAGGGACAGTCCATCCGGCTGATGCACACCGGGGCCGACCATGTCGTCGAGGAGGTGGGCTACCTGAAGCTCGAGAAGGTGGCGACCGGAACCCTCAAGACCGGCAGCGTCGGCTACGTGATCGCCGGAATCAAGACGATCCAGGACATCAACATCGGTGACACCATGACGGAGACCGATCGTCCGGCGCAAGAGCCGATCCCCGGCTACAGGGAGGCGAAGCCGGTCGTTTATTCCTCGATCTACCCGATGTCGAGCGAAGACTACAGCGATCTGACCAAGGCGCTCGATAAGCTCAAGCTCAACGACGCCGCCCTGGCCTTCACCAAGGTGTCCTCCGCCGCGCTCGGCTTCGGCTTCCGC
>DODI01000445.1:0-2567 GCA_003509045.1 Planctomycetota bacterium
TTTCACCGGCGGCAGGAAGACGTCCTTTTCAGGATAGAGGTCAAAGTATTTCGCCGGGGCGTACCAGGGAATGTGCGGCCGGAAGATGCCGACGGCGTGAAAGAAGGGCCGAGCTCTTTTTTTTGCCAGCTCTCCGGCTGCCCAGCTGACGACCTTGTAATCTGCCGTGCCGGCTTCCGGTTGATTGTCCTGCGCCCAGTCCAGGAAATGCGCGGGGCGTCCCTTTGGGTCCCTGCCCACGGCGATCGGCTTCGAGTAGAGATAGCCGTTGGCGGCGCGCCTGGCCTGCGCGGCCTTCGGCCATTGGGGTTCGGGCATGGGCGCGGTGGCCGAGGGCCAGTAGGAATCCCAGAGCTTGGCCTCGTTCTGTTGCTTGCCGTAGCCCCCGGTAATCCATGACAGGGCGTGAAAGATCTTGCCTCCGCCGAAGGCCTCGTAGCCGCCGGCGCGAAAATGCTCAGGGATCGTGACGGCTTTCGCGAGACGGGGCCGGCTGCGCCAGTCCTGCCCGTTGTGGTAGATGCCCGAAGAGGAGGGGGCCACGCCTGTCATCATTGCAACTCGCGAGGGGTTGCAGGATGGGGCGGCGCAATGGGCATTGGTGAAGAGGACGCCACGGGCGGCAAGTCGATCGATGTTCGGGGTGTGGACGCCCTTCCTGCCACCCATGCAGTTGACCCAGTCGTTGAGGTCATCGACAGCGATGAACAGCACATTGGGGCGGTTGGGAGCCCGGGCGGAGAGAGCGGCGCTGCCCGTGATCAACAGGATAAGTGTCGAGAGAGCGATTCGTCGCATTCGGATTCACCTTAGATGGGCTGGCGTGTTCTTTCGGATCTGAAACCAGTGTAGCTGAATGAAGAGTTCCGGCAAGACCTCAACTTCCGCGACTCCCCTTGCTTCGGCGCAGGGTACTTTGCTTGTCAGGGCAGATGCCCGCATATAGGCTGCAGGGTGGATTCAACTGACAATAAAAGGGGGTCTGAATATGAAACGCATGATCTTATTGGCGCTGGTGCTCAATGCCGCACTCTTCACAGGTCCCCGAAAATTATTGTTGGCAGCTCGCTGGCTGCGTCGCGCAGTCCGCCTGGTCGTCGGTCGGGTCTGTCCCGCATTCGAGTATACCGGGAGGCGGGATGACGCCGTTTCCCAGGAAGAGCGCTCCCAGGGTTACGATCGCGTCGGAGATATCCAGGGCCCCGTCGTCGTTTGAGTCGCAGGCATCATGACAGCCACCCTCGGCCGCGCCGAGAAACAGCATCTCGAGGGTGTTGATCGCGTCAGAGATGTCGACCGAGCCGTCGTCGTTGCAGTCACCCCTTTTGAAGCTGGCGGTGAGAGGGGAAAAACGAAACACGCCGACCTGCCGGTCTCCGTCAAACGCGATGAAGAGGGTTCGGGTCGGCGAGTGGTAGGAGAGCCCCTCGGGGTCGGTGAAGCCAGTGAGCGCCTCCAGGTCGACATCGCGAATGAGCTGCCCATCGGTGGTGAGCTCGTAGAGCCTGCCCTGGTCGTCATCGACGGCCAGCAGGTGGCCGGATGCGGGCTCAAAGGCGATCCCCTCCGGTTCGAGAAAGGAAGGATCGACGTCGTTGGTGAGGAACTGTCCGAGTAATCGACCCTCGGGGTCGATCTCCATGATCTGCACCACGTTGTCATCGGTGATGAACACGCTATCTGTTTTTTCCACCATGACAACGCCATTTGGGGAAGAGCTCGTCGCTGTGATGTCCAGGGGAGCTTCCTCCATTTCAAGCTCCGGGGTGAAGACGGTAAGGGTTCCCATTCCTCCATCGGAGACGAGAAGATTTCCATCCGGGAGCGTCGTTATTCCCTCGTAGAAGGAGAGCTCCGGGTTGACGAACGAATCAATGAGCCGCCCTGCCATTGTGAGCCTGAACAGGCTCCCGCTGGTGCTGTCCACCACGTAGAGCTCATCGGAGTCCTCGTGGTAGGCGATTCCGTCAGGCCCGAGGGGAACTGCCTGCTCGGTCGAAAAAGACCGAAGGAGCGTAAGCTGGGCCTGGGCGCAGTTTCCATGCGCAAGAGCACAGGTGAGGGAGATGATCGCGGCTATCCTTGCCATGCTTGACTCCATATAAAGGACCCAACCCCAGCGCTATACGCTATCATTGGTTCGTGAGCCGGGCAATACGGTTTTCACTGGAGTACTCGCTGTTCAGGCGCAGCTTTCTTGCCAGGGCCATGAGCCTCTCCTAAAATAGACGGACCGGTTTTACTCCTCTACAGGGAAGACATCAGATGAAGTGCCGCGGCCTTTTTATTCTGTTCGCACTCAGTTCGCTGTGCTGGCTTCCGGGGCAGTTGTTGGCGCAGGCGGTGGTGATCACCGAGTTCCTGGCTGAGAATAGCGATGGACTGGCTGACGAGGATGGCGATTCATCTGATTGGGTCGAGCTCCAGAACCAGGGGGCGGCGACGGTCAATCTCGATGGCTGGAGTCTTACCGATGACGCGGGAGACCTTCGGAAGTGGTTCTTTCCCGCAGTCGAGCTGCTGCCGGGGGAGTACCTGCTGGTATTCGCTTCGGGGAAGGGCCGGGC
>DODI01000414.1:0-2847 GCA_003509045.1 Planctomycetota bacterium
CGGAATTGGCAGACGCGCCAGATTCAAAATCTGGTGACCTTACGGTCGTGGGGGTTCAAGTCCCCCCTCTGGCACCAATTTTTACCCGTTGCCGGAGTTCCCACTCAGGGAAGCCTCCCTCAGGAGCTTCGCAGTGAGAGCAGGTAGCTCAACAGATCGCGGAGCTGGTCCACCGACAGGGTCTCAGAAAAATTCGCAGGCATAGGCGACAGCTTCGAAGGCTGTCGCCGGACAACATCGGCCAAAGCCACAGCGATCTCACGACCCTGGTAGTCGACCAGTACAAGCCTCTGCCCATCAGCAGGCCGCAGAAGACCGGTGTGGACCTGGCCTTTGCGGGTAACGATCGTTGTCGAACGGAAGGCTACATCGACGTTCCTGTTGGGATCGAGAATGTCCTCAAGCAGGCGATCGAGCCCCCGATTGCCAACGCCATCGAGGTTGGGAGCGAAATCCCGGCCCGCCTTCCCCACCCTGTGGCAAGGCGAGCAGACCTTCTTGAAAAGCTCCAGGCCTGGGACCGGCCGACCTGTTTCGCTGACATAGTCCTGCTTTCTTTTTTCAATGAGCTCCTCAAGCCGCTCACTTCCAGGAGGCAAATCGACCAATAGCTTAGCGACCAGCTTCTTCTGCGAATCGCTGGTAACGGCTGAAAGGTTCTGGGCGATACCCGGTACCGCCAACAACCCGACCCCCGCCCGGCCAGCCTCAACCAGGGAGAGCAGGAGCTCAGCTCCAGCAGGCTCCGTGGACAATTCGCGCGCCAGACGCTGCTGGCCCAGAGCGCTGGCTCCCTTCATCACCGGCTCGAGTACGGCCCGCGCCTGCGAAACTCTCCCCTCAACGATGAGCTTCAACGCCTCCTCCTTGCTCGATTCAGCGGCAAAGGGCAGAGTCGGAACAAGCGCCAGGGTAGAGAGTCGGGCATCGGGACGAAACCTGGCCAACTCCGCGGCGAGTTCACCCCGTAGCCGGTAGCCGAGAGCTTTATTCTTCAACAAGGAGACCAGTATCGGACGGAGCTCGGACAGGCCCCAGGCGCCGACCAGCTCTGCTCCTTTGCGCGCAGCGCCAAAAGCCCTGCTGGGACTGAGGCCAGCGACAGAGAAGCCGCCGACGGCAAGCCAGGCAAAGGCAGCATCTGTGTTGCCATCGACCAGTTCAATATAGACGCCGCGGCCAGCCTCATCAGAGGTGTCCCACTCGATGTGCTGGAGATTGTCGCTCCTCGGCGGCGGAGCCTGGCGAATGACTCCATGACTGAGAGCATCTCGAAGGCGAATAAAGTTTTTCCCCCCAAGGGGCTCGTCAGGATCCTGGTCATGGCCCGCGATCCAGAATCTGAACTTCGGCGGCAGTACAAAGACTCCGGACCTGTAGGTTCCCACTTTCTGCTCGCCCGCCGGATAGCTGCTCAACACGGGCTCCCAGGACGGGTTCAGATCATCTATATCAAAATCGCCCACAGCCAACCATGCGAAGGCTTCCGCAGCATTCCCATCAACCAGCTCGACAAAGACACTTCGGCCCGCCTCACCAGCAGTGTCCCACTCGATGCGCTGGGCAATGTCATTCCCTGGAGGAGACGCCTGGCGCAACACCTTGCCGCTGCCTCCATCCCTCAGGCGAATGAAGTTCTTCCCGGCCAGCGGCCGGCCAGGCGGGGCATCATGTCCCGCCGCCCAGAAGCCGAAGCTCTTCGGCAGCTTGAAGCTCGCGGAACGAAAGATCCCAGTACTTTGCTCACCGGCAGGAAAACTGCTAACCAGAAGGATAGATTGCCTCCCATCGCCGGCGCCCCGCCGGGTTGAGAACCTCCACGGGTTTTGCCGCCTGGACATCCCGGGATGGGGCTCGTAGCTCCAGTCGAGCCGTCCCCCGGCTGCCGAGGCGGTGGACTCCGGTAAAATCCTGAAGTTTTCACGGGTAGAAAACCGCCAGGGGTTTACCTGCCGGGAAGCACTCGGGTGAGGAATGTAATCCCAGGCAACCAGCCTGGACTGACGGGGCAGGACTGCGGCGCTTGTTTCCAGGTAGCCCTTCGCAAGCGCAAGCGCCCAGTTTCGAACGGACTGGGGTACCGCAGCGCCGCGCTCCTGCAGTCCCTGGCGGATAAACTCGAGCAATTCACCCTGGAGGTTCCGATCGTGTCTGAATTTCTCCCGGGAAAAGGAGACCACCCTGGACATCGACTCGCCGGCAACATAGCGCGAGGCGAAGCGAAGATATTCTCCGATCCGATCGGGCGGCAGTGAAGCCAGCCTGTCGAGCCTGCTGAGGATATACTCCCCCGCGGCGCGATTTTTTAGCGCCAGGCAGATGCTGATCAGCAGGTTCGACTCCTGCACGGAAAGCTCTCTCGCCATCAACTTCCTGAACCATTCATCCTTCCTGAGATGGTTTCTCAGAGCTATGCGGATTGAATGGAGAAGATGAACATCCACCTTGGAAGTCGATTGGTAAAGTGCGAGGAGAGGATGAAGAAGCCTCTGCGCCGGACGGCTCGCGGCGGCCTGCACAGCCGCTCGCCTGACCATGGGATCCTTATCTTTAAATCCAGCAAGGATCCAGCCGACCGGCTTATCCCCCTCAATAAGGGTCTCGGCGAGAAGTCGCTGAGCATGTACCCGCACGATGGCCGCAGGATGGACCGTGGCGGCGGCGAGATCTGCGTCCTCCAGCGCCCCAAGTCGCCCCAGGGCTCGATAGGCATAAGCCAACCACAACCCGTCCTCACCCGGCAACCCGGCCCGCAATTCGCGAATCGTTTCCATAACCGGACGCCGCTCAAGCTCATCCAGCGCCAGGGTCGGGCGCGCCAGTTGCCGGGAGCTGAGCTCCCCCAAG
>DODI01000365.1:0-3773 GCA_003509045.1 Planctomycetota bacterium
CCCCAAGGGAACGCCGGCCCCCGAGGTGAAGCCATCTGTATGGCTCAACACCCAGGGCAAGGATGTTTCCTGGAGCAGGCTGAAAGGACGCGTGATCCTGGTAGAGAAGTGGGCCACCACGTGAGGCCCGTGTGTCCGGTCAATCCCTCACCTGAACACTCTGAATAAGAAGTTCGGGCCCAGGGGGTTGTCGATCGTCGGAGTTACCGGCGAACCAGCCACAAAGATCGAGCCCTTCATCAAGGACAAGGGCATCAACTACCTGATTGCTATCGGTGGTGCTCCGGGCTACCAGACACGGGGAATTCCCCATGCCTGGCTTGTCGACACCAAGGGAAGCATCGTCTGGGAAGGCCATCCTGCCAGCCTGAAGGACCAGCAGATTGAAGTGCTGGTCAAGGACTACCGGCCCTGGCCGACCCTGAAGCTTGGTGGCGATCTCAAGAAGGCCAGCGCCTACGTTAATCGCGGCCGTCTTGGAGATGGCATCAAGGAGCTGGCCAAGTATCTCAAGAAGCCCAAGGACGATACGGTTGCCGCGGATGCCGAGAAGGCGCTCAAGCGCATCGAGGCTTTCGGCGCGACCAATCTCGCCGAGGCCGAAGCGGCCATCACCAAGGGTGACTTTGATGAGGCGATCACAGCCTTCAAGGTTCTCGAAAAATCCTTCAAGGGCCACGACCTTGGCGACAAGGGGAAGGCCCGCCTGAAGGAGCTTGGCAAGGACAAGACCACCAAGCTCGAGATCGCGGCGGCCGAGATCTACATCATGGCGCAGAAATACGCTGATATCGGCGAGAACCGCCACGCCATGGCGTATCTCAAGAAGATCACCAGGGTGAAGAAGTACGCCGACACGAAGATGAAGGCGAAGGCCGACAAGCTCTACGAGGATGTGAGCACGAGGCCCTGAATTGACTGACGAACCAGACGGCGGGGCAGCTGATCCTTCTCTGAAACTCGAGAGGGTCGGCTGCCCCGCTTCTGTTTGCGGAGCGGTCTTCGAGATCCCCGTCGGCCGGCTCGGGCGCAACGTCTACTGTCTCGAATGCGGCCGCCGCATGACCGCCAGGCCGGTGGGGCATACCGTCCGGCTGCGGGCAAAGGAAGCGGGGGAGGGGGCCGGTTCGGGGGCGGACATTGAGCGCCTTCCGCTTGTCGCGGTCCTCGACGATATCCGGAGCCTGTGGAATGTCGGCTCGATTTTCCGCACCGCCGATGGCTGTGGTGTTCGGAAGCTCTGGCTCGCCGGCATCACCGGCACGCCGCCGCGGGCTGAGATCACCAAGACCGCGCTCGGCGCCGAGGAGCAGGTCGCCTGGGATTACCGGGCGGATGTTCTCGAGGCGGTCGAGCAGGCACGCGCCGAGGGTTACGAGCCGGTGGTTGTCGAGGCGGGAGAGGGGTCCGAGGGCGTGGGAGAATTCACCTGGCCCCAGCGGCCCTGCCTGGTGCTCGGCAACGAGGCCACCGGCGTCTCTCCCCTGGTACTCGAGGCTTCCGAGCGCCGGGTGTCGATCCCCATGTGCGGGGTGAAGGAGTCCTTCAATGTCGCGGTAGCCTTCGGCATAGCAGCCCATCATGCCGCCCGGGCGCTCGCCCCGGCCAACCCCGGGGTCGTTTTCCGCGGATAAGCGGCCTGCGCCCCCTTGTCTATCCGGGCCGGTGGGCTTAACCTGAGTTTCCAGAAGACGAGGATCACCCAGAGGTTCCAGGCAAATGAACGAAATCGCCGGCTCCAACAAAAAGTGGTACGAGGGGGTCACCCGGTACCAGTGGTTGGTACTGACTATCGCATCCCTTGGCTGGATGTTTGATGTCTTCGAGGGGCAGATCTTTGTCGCCTCGATGCGAGACGCGATGCCGGCCCTGCTCGGCGTCGGCGCGGATGACCCGGCGGTGTCGAGATGGAACGACTGGGCCTTCGGGAGTTTTCTGCTGGGAGGGGCACTTGGTGGTGTGTTCTTCGGAGTTCTCAGCGACCGGATCGGCCGGTCAAAAACAATGATCATCACGATCCTGTTCTACTCCCTTTTTACCTGTGTCACTGCCTTCGCCGAGGCGCCGTGGCAGATGGTTGTCCTGCGTTTCCTCGTGGCGATGGGGGTCGGGGGTGAATGGGCTGTCGCCTCGGCGATGGTCGCCGAGGTCATGCCGGCGCGTTCGCGGCCGGTAATGAGCTCGATTTTTCACGCATCGAGTGTCGGTGGTACGCTGATGGCTGCGGCAGCTGGAGCTTACATTGTCGGCAATCCCGAGTTGGGCGAGTCGGCCTGGCGCTGGGGCTTCGCGATCGGTGCGGCGCCCGCGCTCCTGACGCTCTGGGTGCGCTGGAAGCTGCGAGAACCGGAGCAATGGGTGAAGGCGCGCGATCGTGCCCTGTCGGACGACAGCCAGAAGCCGGGGCGTATCGTGGAGCTTTTCCAGGGCCGGAACCTGCGCAATACGCTGGTCGGAGTCAGCCTGGCATCGATTGGTCTCGTGACATTCTGGGGTGGCCATATCTACGGAAAGAACGCGCTGTTGCGCGAGGCGCAGAAGGAAGCGCTCGTGGCGGAGAGTGTCGCGCCTGTGGCTCCGAAGTTCTCCGGCGATGCGGAAAAGAAGGCTTACAAGGCATCGCGGCAGGCGGCGCTCGAAAAGCACAAGGAAAAGATAAAGGGCGCAGAGATGCTCAGCATGGTGCTCAACACCATCGGCGGTGGGCTTGGGCTTGTGCTCTTCGGGTGGATCTCAAATCGGCTTGGCAGGAAGGGAGCTTTTATCCTCTACCATGCGGTAGCTTTCGTGATGATGCTCCTGCTCTTTGAGGTGCTGATCGCTAACGATGTGGGGACAATGTGGCTGGCCATCACGCTGCCGGTCTTTGGTTTCTTCACGCTGGGAATGCACGCGGGATACGCGGTGTACTTTCCCGAGCTTTACCCGACGCGCCTGCGCGGTACGGGCGCGGGCTTCTGCTTCAACATGGGGCGCCTCGCAACGGCCGCGGCCTTCTTCGGCTTCGGTGCGCTCCAGGACCCGCCGACGCCTGAGAACAAGGCGGTGCTCCTGGCTCCGCTCTACCTTGTCGGTGTTGTCATCGTGCTTTTCGCACGGGAGACCAGGAACCAGGAGCTGCCCGAATGAGTCGGCCCGACCCGGTTCGTTTCGGCCTCGTCGGCTACGGCCTCTTCGGGACCCATCACGCCGCCGCGATCGACGCGGCGCCGAGCGCCGAGCTCGCCGCCATCGCGGTCAAGTCAGAGGCCAGCCGGGCCGCCGCGAGAGAAGCCCATCCCGGCGTCGAGGTCTACGGTGATTACCGCGAGCTGCTCGATCGTGATGACATCGACATCATCGACATCACCGTTCCCAACGTCCTGCACCACGAGGTGGGGGCGGCGGCGCTCGACGCGGGCAAGCACGTGCTGCTTGAAAAACCCATGGCGCTCGAGCTGGCGCATTGCGACGACCTCATCTCCCGCGCCGGGGAAAAGGGGCTGCTGCTCGCGGTCGGCCACGAGCTGCGCCTCTCATCTCTGTGGGGAAAGGCCCGCGAGCTGATCGACGAGGGGGTGATCGGCCGCCCCCTTCACGCCATGGTGGAGCTCTCGCGCTTCCCCTACCGCCAGGGGGCAGAGGGCTGGCGCTGGGATGTCGGCCGGGTCGGCAGCTGGATCCTCGAGGAGCCGATCCACTTTCTTGACCTGGCGCGCTGGTACCTTGCAGGCAACGGCGAGCCGGTGTCGGTCTACGCCCGCGGCAATTCGCGTCACGCCGACCAGCCTGAG
>DODI01000628.1:0-224 GCA_003509045.1 Planctomycetota bacterium
CTGCGAGATCTGCCTCGAGTCCATGATGGGCTGCGGCTTCGGTATCTGCTTCGGCTGCGTAGCCCCCATCCGCAAGGACGCCGAGAGCGAGTTCGTCAACCGGAGAATCTGCTGGGAGGGCCCGGTGTTCGACTCCACCCTCCTGTGCCCCGGAATCGAAGGTTAAAGAGAGGAGACACCGTGCGGATCGCTCATTTCAGCGACATCCATGTCACGGCGAGCAC
>DODI01000628.1:562-3275 GCA_003509045.1 Planctomycetota bacterium
CCCTGGCGGGCGATGTTCTCCAAAAGAATCGTCGGCTGGCTCAACCTGCAGCTGCTCGGCCGGGAGAAAGACTTCCGGGAGGCCGAGGAGATTACAGCCGCCCTGGTGAAAGACATCCAGCAGGTCGGAGCGGACCACATTCTCTTTACAGGCGACCTGACGGGCCTCGCCCTTGACAGTGAGTTCGAGCGCGCCCGCCTGCTGCTCGCGCCCATCCTCGACTCCGAAAACATCACCGGGATCCCCGGTAACCATGACTTCTACGTACCGGCCGCCGCGAAGGATGGAACCTACGATCGGCACTTCGGCTCCTGGGAGCGAAGCGAGCTCGCCAACCCGCCGCCCATCGTGCGCCTTCTTGGCGAGGAGGCGGCCCTCATCGCGCTGCGCGACAGCCGCCCTAACGCCTTCCACGACTCATCCGGCATGGTTGGCGCTGACCAGCTCAAGAGACTCGACGCGGTCCTGGCCGATCCCGCCCTCGAGGGCCGCCGCAAACTGCTCGCGCTCCACTATGGGCCGCGGCGCAGCACGGGAGAACCTGACAGCCGGCTTCACGGCCTGCGCGATGCCGAGGAGCTTCTCGCGACCGCCAGCGCCGGCGGGGTTGAGCTCCTGCTCCACGGACACCTGCACAACCGCTTCGTGCTGCCGGCTGGAGGCAGCACCCCCATCACCATCGCAACGCCCGGCTCCGCCACCCACTCGCGCTATGAACGGGCCTACCACCTCATCGACCTTGGCCCCGAGGGCATCGAGCTGTCGGCAAGACGCTACGACCCGGGCTCCGGAGGATTCAGCGAGTGGCCCGGGGCGCCCGGAAGCGGCCTGCTACCCCCCCCCGTCTGAAGATCCACGCCCCAAGCGGAGCTTTCCTCAGCTCTTCATGGGTGCTAACATCTTTATTCGGCTCCCGTAAATCAACCGAGCCCCGGAAAAAGCCCCCTGGAACACACGATGAACATGACAAAAATCTGGACCATCCTGCTGCTGGCCGCCCTGCTCTCAGCGACGGCCGCCCACGCGGAGAACCGCTTCTTCTTCAGCCAGGAGACCGTACTGACGGAATCGAGTGAAAATACGCTCGCGGTGCTCTGCGACAGCGACGAGCTGACACTTGGGTTCTCCTACGCCATCCACTACAACCCTGACGAGCTCGAGATCACGGCTGTCACCAACGAGGGGACCGCCGCCGCCGAGGCGGATTACTTCACCGGTCGCATCGACCAGGACAGCGGGCGGCTCGGCTACGGCTGCGTCTACGATATCGAGGGCGTCTTCGATGAGAAACGCCTCGCCGCAGGCGCGGGGCACCGGCTCGGGATCATCACCTTCAATACTCTCCTCAGCCAGGCGTCGGAGCCCGCCCTGCGCTTCGAGAACACCAGCTTCCCGCCCAATGTTCGCGTCCCGGTACGTAACATTCTCACCGACGGAGATGGCCTCTCCATCGTCCCCTCTCTCGAAGAGGGACGGATCACCGTCATCTCCGCGGCCCCCGTGATCACGTCCATCGAGGGCGGCAGCGGCGAGGCCGGGCAGGTCTTCCAGGTCAGCGGACAACACCTTGACCGGGAAGGTCTCGCCGTCCAGGTCTGCGGAGCCGACGCCGAGTTCAGCCTCAGGGCAGATGGAGAGACCATCGATGTGACCGCGCCCGCCTGCGAAAACGCCGGGTGCGTCCCGGTCGTCATCTCCACCGTCCGCGGAAGCGACGAGGCTGAGGACGGCTTCTGTTATAACACCCCAAAACCTGTGGCCGTTTTCCTCCGGGGAGATGCCGACAGCGACCTCTCCATCGAGCTCACCGACGCGATCTTCGTCCTCAACTATCTCTTCATCTCCGGAAGAACGCCCGGCTGCATGGATGCCGCAGACATCGACAATAACTCGGCCATCGACCTCAGCGATGCGATCTACGTGCTCAACTACCTCTTCATCGGCGGACGCGTCCCCCCCGCCCCCTTCGAGGAGTGCGGCGAGGACACCGACGAGGACGAACTGGCCTGCGAGTCCTACCCGGACTGCCCCTGAACAAGCCGTGGACTGCCCCCGGAAAAGAGGCCTCTCAGCTCTCCCGCGGACGAGGCATCCAGGCATCTGAGCTCTTGCGCCAGGCTCTCAGCTTGCTGAGAAGATTAGATGCCGTCTCCGGCAGCTTCGCCGCGAGGTTCTTCTTTTCCCCGATATCGTTCTCGAGGTCGTAGAGCTCAACCGAGCCGTCGTCGTACCACTCGATGAGCTTGTACTTCCCATCGCGAACCGCCCCGCCGAGACGGTTCTTCATATGCCAGGAGAAGTTGGGGAAGTGGAAGTAGAGCGGCTTCTCCTTGAAGCCCTCCTTCTCCTCCAGCAGGGGCAGCAGGCTGTCTCCATCGGGAGCCTCGCCCGCCGCGCGCGCCAGGCCGAGCGCCTCCAGGATGGTCGGATAGTAATCCATGCTGATGACCGGCGTATCGCAGATGCTGCCGGGCCTCACCCGGCCGGGCCAACGCACCATCAGCGGAACCCGGATCCCTCCCTCGTAGAGGTAGCCCTTGCCCTCCCGCAGGGGCTCGCAGCCCGCGACCCCGAGGAAGGGCCCATTGTCCGAGGTCAGCATGACCAGGGTATCCTTCTCGAGCCCGAGCCGCTTCAGCTCGCCAAAGAGCCGACCGAAGGCCGTGTCCATAGCCTCGATCATGGCCGCGTAGCCGTGGTTGCGCATCCAGGG
>DODI01000251.1:0-2562 GCA_003509045.1 Planctomycetota bacterium
GAGGGAGTCCTCTGCGTCGAGTTCCACTCGAAGATGAACACGATCTCGGGTGAAACCCTGGAGATGATTCGCGAGGGAGTCGATGCTGCCGAACAGGAAGGCTGCGCGGGGCTGATCATCGGTAACCAGGCCCCGAATTTCTCCCTCGGTGCCAACATCAAGGAGCTTGCGGCGGCGGCCGTAGAGAAGGACTGGAAGGCCATCGACAGGATGATCCGTGATTTCCACGAGACCGTGTTGAAGGTCAGGTATTCATCCATCCCGGTGGTGGGGGTGGTCCAGGGAATGGCTCTCGGGGGCGGCTGCGAGATACCGCTGGCCTGCGACGCGGTGCAGGCGGCGGCCGAGACCTATATCGGCCTGGTGGAATTGGGCGTGGGGCTGATCCCCGCCGGAGGCGGAACGCGGGAGATGGCATGCCGGGCTGCGGAGGCGGTGCCACCCGGCTATCCCGTCGATTCATTCGGCTTCCTGATGCGGTATTTCGAAAACATCTCCATGGCGAAGACCTCCGGCAGCGCCGCGGAGGCCAGGCAGATGGGCTATCTCCGACCGATAGATGGAATCAGCATGAACCGTGACCGGGCGCTATTGGATGCGAGGACCAGGGTCCTGGCGATGGCGTCGCACGGGTATCGGCCTCCCGCACCGCGAGAAAGCGTAAAGGTCGCGGGCGAGGCGGGAATTGCAGAGCTGCGAATCCTCCTGAGCCAGTACGCCGGGGGAGGGTTTATCAGCGAGTACGATGAATTTCTCGCCGGGCGATTCGCCTACGCCCTCTGCGGCGGAGATATTGATGGAGAATTCCCGGTTAGCGAACAATACCTGCTCGAGCTCGAGCTCGAGGTGTTCCTGGGGCTGCTTGGCGAGCAGAAGACCATCGACAGGATCACCCATACTCTCAAGACGGGAAAGCCACTTCGGAATTGAACTCCATCACAGGGGAAACGGAAAAATGAAGGACGCGGTGATTGTCAGCGGAGCACGGACAGCCATGGGCAAGGGGCGAAAGGGTACCCTGCGCACGGTTCGTCCGGATGATCTCGGAGCCTGCGTGATCCGGGAAGCCGTCGCCAGGGCGGCCGGCCTCGATCCCGCCGAGGTTGAAGATGTTCTGCTGGGCTGCGCTATTCCCGAGCAGGAGCAGGGCATGAACGTCGCCAGGATCTCGACCCTGAAGGCGGGACTTCCGGTGACGACCAGCGCGGCGACTATCAACCGCTTCTGCTCTTCGGGCCTCCAGGCGATTTCCCAGGCCTTTGACCAGATCCGCTGCGGGCATTCGGACGTGGTTGTAGCCGGAGGCGTCGAGAGCATGAGCCGGGTTGCCATGTTCCAGCGCACCTACGCCAATCCCGGGTTCGCCAATGACTGGCCCGAGGTCTACATCGGGATGGGGCTGACCGCAGAGAACCTGGCCCGGAAGTACGGAATCTCCCGTGAGGAGGCAGATGAGTTCTCGGTGGAGAGCCATCGGAAGGCCCTGGCCTCCATCGAGGAGGGCCGGTTCAACGAAGAGATCGTCCCCTATCGATTCTCGCTCAAGAAGCCGGGGAAGAATGGCTCGGTGGAGGAGACCGAGGTCGAGTTTTCGGTGGATGAGTGCCCCCGTCCAGGCACCGATCTGGATGGGCTCTCGAAGCTCAGGCCGGTTTTCTCCGTTACGGGAACCGTTACCGCCGGGAACGCCTCGCAGATGAGCGATGGGGCCGCGGCGGTGGTGGTGATGAGCTCCGCAAAGGCCGAGGAGCTTGGTCTCCGACCTCGCCTCGTCCTGCGATCCTACAACGTCTCGGGCGTTGCCCCGGAGATCATGGGAATCGGGCCGGTCGAGGCTGTTCCGCGGGCGCTCGAGCAGGCGGGTCTTACGCTCGATGATATGGACGTGATCGAGCTCAACGAGGCCTTCGCGGCGCAGGGCCTCGCGGTGCTGCGCGAGCTGGGCCTGCCCGATGACGCCCCGCATGTGAACGCCAATGGCGGCGCCATCGCCATGGGCCACCCGCTTGGCATGTCCGGGGCGCGGCTCGTCCTGACCGCGACCCGGCAACTGCACCGCACCGGCGGCCGCTACGCCCTTTGCACCATGTGCGTGGGTGTGGGGCAGGGGATCGCGATGATCCTCGAACGTATCTGACCCCTTCAGGAGGAGGCACGACCATGTATGCACAGATGGTGAAATCGGAAGGCATGAAGTCGCTCGAGGAGATGAGCCCCGAGGAGCGCGCCTTTCAGGAGCGGGTCGACCGCGGCGACAAGATCGAACCCAAGGAATGGATGCCCGAGGGCTACCGCAAGACGCTGATCCGCCAGATCGGCCAGCACGCGCACTCTGAAATCGTCGGCCAGCTGCCCGAGGGCAACTGGATCACCCGCGCNNGTGATCAGGGAGCTGGACCTTCCGATGGAGAAGGTTAACGTGAACGGTGGCGCTGTGGCTCTTGGCCATCCGCTTGGCTGTACCGGCGCACGCATGACCTTGACGGCTCTCGGTGAACTTGAGCGGCGGGAAGCGCGCTACGCGCTCGTGACGATATGTATTGGCGGCGGCATGGGTGCCGA
>DODI01000248.1:0-3100 GCA_003509045.1 Planctomycetota bacterium
GGCCAGCGGCAAGGGCGGGGTCGGAAAGTCGACGACCGCGATCAACCTGGCCCTCTCGCTGCAGGCCTCCGGGGCAGCTGTCGGCCTGATCGATGCGGATGTATTCGGCCCGAGCATGGCGATGATGTTTGGCGTTGAGGGCCAGCCCGAGATGGGGGAGAACAATAAGATCCTGCCGCTCGAGGGTCATGGAGTGAAGGTGATCTCGATGGCCTTTCTTTCGGATTCCGACCGGCCTGTCATCTGGCGAGGTCCGATGGTGCACCAGCTCATTCGCCAGTTTACCGCTGATGTTGAGTGGGGAGAGCTGGACTATCTCATCGTCGATCTGCCGCCGGGTACCGGTGATGCGCAGCTTTCGATGTCCCAGGTGGTGAGCATGTCGGGGGTGGTTATCGTGACGACGCCTCAGGACGTGAGCCTCATCGATGCGCGCAAAGGGCTCAAGATGTTCGAGCAGCTGAAGGTCCCGATCCTGGGGATCGTCGAGAACATGAGCTATTTCATCTGTCCCAATTGCGATGCGAGGCACGAGATCTTCCGGCATGGCGGCGGACGTAAGACCGCCGAGGAGCTCGAGGTCGACTACCTCGGAGAGATTCCGATCGACCCGGCTGTGGTTACAGGTGGAGATGCCGGGCAGCCCATTGTCGTGGAGGCTCCCGAATCTCCCGCGGCGGTCGCCTTCAACGAGGTGGCGGGGCGGGTGGCTGCGCGGTTGAGTATTCTCGCCGAGCAGGGTGCCGGCGGGGCGGGGCCGGTCATGCCGGAACCGATTGATTGGAAGAGTTGAAGCAGAAGTTGATGGGAGGATGATGTTATGAGCGGTAAGCCGGTACCGGTTGAGATCAAGCAGAGCGGCGTTCGCGAGCTGAGGATCGTCTGGAGCGATGGGCAGGTGCACGATTTTGATGTGGTCGAGCTGCGCCGCTCCTGCCGTTGCGCCAATTGCGTCGATGAGCTTACAGGGGCCCAGATCCTCCATCCAACCCAGGTTGGTGAGGATGTTCGCCCGCAGACCATTCGGCAGGTGGGAAATTACGCCTTCCAGGTGAACTGGACCGATGGCCATACCAGCGGAATCTTCACCTTCGATTACCTTCGCCAACTGGCGGAGGTCACGAACGCTCCCAGCGGGCCGGCCTTGGCCGAGAATGGTTCCGCCGGGGAGGAGGAAAGTTCCGGCGGCGGCGGGTGCGGCAGTCACGGTTGCAGCCACTGACCCTTGCCTGATTCGAGATTTTCAATTGAATGTATCTGTGGTTCACTGCGTCGAAGATAAGACCTGGGATTATTACTAATGGATTTGGAACAGGGGAATCAGATGAAGAAGTTGTTCAGCGTGATTTGCGTTCTCGGGACCGTCCTGCCGATCCTCTCCTCCTGCTCGATGCCGGCAGGACGGATCATGAAGTCTACGGAGCCCGATTCGGTCGGTTCCAGGGCGGCCGGCGCGGCCGCCTTTGACCAGCTTCTCAGCGGAGCGGTCAACAAGCTGCTCCTGAGTCATGGAGCCGCCCGGGAGGCGGCGACCAAGCTCAGCGTGGCCGTGCTCCGGGTGGAGAATGCCAGCGCAGAGGAGCTTGGAGACTGGCAGGAGCAGATCTTCGACAAGATCTCCACAAGCATTAACGAGTCCGGGCGCTACCAGACGATCAGCCTGCGGTATATCGATGCGGGGTTGCGGGAGTCGCGCCTCAAGAGCGGCGACCTCTTCATCCCGGCAAAGCGAAGGGTCTTCCTCGATATCCTCGAGGCGGCGAAGGCTCCTGCGCAGGTGCTGATTTTCCCCAAGCTGACCACGGGTACGACCGAGCTCGGCCCCAAGCGGGCGCAGAGAAATTATCTCCTCACCCTCGAGCTGGTAGATATTTCGACGGGCAGAGATTTCCGCGTTTCCGAAGAGGTTCGCAAGGCCTATCGCTGATGGATAGGGTCTTCAGGAAAAGCCTGGAGGGCAGATGGATCGTTACCTGAACTCGATCATGGCGCTTGCGGTCAGCCTCTTCCTTGTGTCGTGCGCGGGGGGACAGAGGACGAATGTCCGCCGCGAATTCGATGAGGGGCGCTACCAGTCCAGCCATGAGAAGTTGACTGGGCTGGTTCGCAAAGATGGCAAGAACGAGCATCTCTACCTGCTCGAACGGGGGGTGGTCTCCCTTGCCCTCGCTCGCGCCGGCGATGCCGTGAGGGACCTGCGCCTGGCAAGGGACAGGCTCGATGACCTCGCCGGGACGGATTACGGCGGCTGGCTGAGCTCGATGATGCTCGATGACCGCCAGCTGGCCTACCAGGGCGCCGACTACGAGCAGGTCCTGGTGAGGGCGATGCTGGCGCTCGCGGACCTGGCCGATGGCAACAGCGAGGACGCCGGCGCCTACGCCCTGCAGGTGGCGAGCCGGCAGCGCAAGATCATCGAGTCCTTCCGGGCGCGTGATGGAAGCCTGCCAAAGAGCTCTTATCGCCAGGTCGCCTTCGGCTCCTACCTGAAGGCGATCATCGATGAGGAGGCTCTCAAGTTCGACCTGGCGAAGATCCAGTTCCAGAAGGTCAAGGCTATCGAGCCGCGCTTCAGCCCGGCCGCGGCCGATATCAAGCGCGTTGTAGAGGGGCATCATTCCAGGAAAGGCAACGGCGTGGTGCACGTCCTCGCCCTGGTAGGGCGGGGCCCCTTCCGGGTGGAGGTAGAGGAACCGGTAACCCGCGATGCCCTCGCTATCGCGCATTACATCTGGGCAAGCTCCCGCAACCGCGCGGCCATACCGAACATCTCCAGGGTCAAGATTCCCGCAGTGGCGGTTTACGAGGACAATCCGACCGAGCTTCACGTCTCTGCCGATGCGAGTCCCGCCGGCTCGACCTCTCTGCTGACCGACATCGAGACGCTGGCTCTCGATGAATTCGAGGCCATTCGCGAGCATATCGTGGCGCGGGCCTTTCTGCGCCGTGCCTTCAAGATCACGGCAACCCAGCTGGCGATCGAGGCAGCTAACAGGGATAATGACAGGCGGGGGGAGTACACCGATGGAGACGCCCTGCGCGACCTGGGAATCTCCGCAGCGGGTCTCCTGTGGTCGGCGCTGGAGGGAGCCGACCTGCG
>DODI01000605.1:0-2565 GCA_003509045.1 Planctomycetota bacterium
AGCGGTCGTTGGCCTGGCGCAGCCTGTACCTGACGTGGTCGTAGACCTCGCCATCGTAGACGAAGGCTCCCTCCCAGTTGAAATGGTCCCGCGCCGGCTCGTTTGACTTGGGAATCTGGAAGCTGCCCGAGTAGCCGATGCAGTGGGTCATGTCGGTGCCGAGGGTGATGAGCGTATAGACCGGCAGGGCGGCCATCGCCTCGGCGCTGTAGGTGTGGCCGGCGCCTTCGGGATGAACGGATGTCCGGGAGGCGGTATAGGCCGGAACCCCGTTGTAGAAGAAGGCGGCAAAATTGAGCGAGGGGTCATCCTTGTAGGGTACGGTGACCTGGGCATCGGCGGTGTCGCTGGCGGTGATCCGGTAGCGAAGGAGCGTCCTGTTGCCCTGGCCGGGAACGAGGACGGAATAGAGACCGTCTCCGCCGGTTTCATCTCCGTCGCGGCCATCGTCGGACATCTGCAGCGTGGTCCAGTTGGCCGGATCTTCGAAATCCGGGTTTGGCTCGTGCACCCGGGTCGGCTGCGAGATGAGTATATTGTGCGGGTGGGCGATAAAGGCCGGGATGTAATTGCCGGGCTGGACGACCTGGTATTGCAGGCTGACCGCGGCGAGACCCTCCGGGTCGGTAATCTTGGCGGTCACCACCAGCGCCTCTCCGGCTGCCGGCTGCTCCGGGCTGTGCTCAACCTGGCGGACCAGTGGTCCGGGGTTGGCTGAGAAGACGGTGTTGCGTGCGCCGGGGCTCGGTGGCAGAAGCGCGTTGGGGTCTTCGTCCTCGGTGCCCGGAGAATAGAGCTCAAAATCCAGGGAGACGTCGGAGCTGTTCAGCGAGGTGTTGAAGCCGTGGATGGCGACCAGGTTTTCTCCCTGTCTGAGATAGGTCGCCGGGTTCGGCAGCGTCACCGGGATCCAGCGCGCCTCTCGTCCGCCGCGCGCGTCGTCATCGAAGGCCAGCTCGCCCTCTTCCATATTGTAGCGCAGCACCTCGGTTCCGTTGATCCAGACGACGGCTCCGTCATCGATGTACTGGTTGAGAACCAGGGTGTCGGGGATGCTGTCTGCATCGTCGATGGTGAAGGTGTGGCGCATGTAGATCGAGGTGTAGGATTGCCGCATGTCGGCGAGCTCCGTGTTGTCGTCGCCATCTCCGAATCCGAAGCCGGCCTGCGCCTGTAGCCAGGTCTTGTCCAGGGGGAAGTCGTCTTCACGCCAGCGCTGCGGAGGATCGGAGGCCTCCGAGGTGCCCGGCCTGTAGCGCCAGTCCTCGCTTTGTCCCCGGAGGAAATAGACACGCTTGGTAAAGGGGCGCTCGATGAGCCCCGAGGCTCTCCAGCTTCCGGCCAGGTTGTTGTCGCTGCCGGGGTGGAGCAACTCCATGGAGCTGCCCTTGCCCTGCGCGGCCAGCGGCCAGGGGAAGCCGGCCTGGTAGTCCACCTCGTCGACTCGGGCGCCTGTCGCATCGCGCAGGGTCAGCGTCTCGCCGCCGTTGTCAAGCCGCCCCTCCCACGGGCCGCTGGCGCCCTCGAAGGACAGGTTGTCAGCCAGGACAGCCGGATCCTCGGCTACCACGAGATAGCCCCCGGCCGGCAGGAGGGTGCCGTCGGGAAAGGTAAAGGTGATTCCATTGGAGAAATACCAGCCGGAGAGATCAGCCGCCGTTTCGGATACGTTGTGCAGCTCGATGAATTCTTCGGCGGCGGTCTTGTTTTCCGGTTCGTAGTGGATTTCGTTGATGACGACCTGGGCATTGAGTCTCGCGGCAAAGAGCAGCCAGCAGGCGGTCAGGAGACAGAGGAGCGGACGATTGATTTCAGACATTTCGAATGTTCTCTCAGTGAATTTTCCGCCCGGGGTTAGAAGGACTCGTCCGGGGCGTTTTTTAAGAGCCGGATGCTTCGCCAGGAAAAGACCCTGAAACCGAACGACGCTGGCGATCGTCGGACCGTCCATTTTACCGAGTATCTCGGTGGATGACGAGCCGGGTTCCTTTTTCTTGCCAAAATAGGTCGTGGCTGGGCGTTAGAGGCCTTTCCGACGGCGCTGAATTGAATACTGACGACTTGACGCTGAGATCTGTAGGGGCAATATCTATGCTGGTCTGTCGTTGATCGGTTTTCAGAAAGTCCGGAGAGTTTCCAGATGAAGTACGCAGTGGCTACCTGCCAGACGGATTTTCCCTGTCCCCGGGACCGTAGCGAGATTTCCTCGCGGGTCGACCGGATGTTGGCCATGATCGATTCCGCGGTCATGGGCTACAAGCCCTTCTTCCCGGTTCGCCTGGTGGTCTTCCCCGAGTTTGCCCACGCGGCTCCGATCTATCCGACGGCCCGGGAATTGAGAGACAAGCTGGCCGTCGAGCTACCCTGTGAGCACACCGACCGCTACGAGAAAAAAGCCAGGGAGCTGGGTATCTATATCCAGACAGGCAGCTTCATCGAGCGCGATCCGGATTGGCCGGGGGTGGTTTTCAATACGACCTGCCTGGTGGGACCTGAGGGGATTCTCTACAAGTACCGTAAGGTGAATCCCTGGCTGCCCTGGGAGGTCCATGCCAGCCCCCATGA
>DODI01000485.1:0-2750 GCA_003509045.1 Planctomycetota bacterium
CGTGACCGTTCCGTGGGCGGCCTCGGATTCGATCGTTTCTCCATCGGGACACATCAGCACGGAGGTCATGAGACCCAGCGAACCGAAGCCCTGGGCGACGGTGTCAGACTGGACGTCTCCGTCGTAGTTCTTGCAGGCCCAGACGATGCCGCCGTCCCACTTGAGCACCTGGGCGACCATGTCATCGATCAGGCGATGTTCGTAGGTGAGGCCGGCGCTCTCGAACTGGTCCTTGAACTCGTTCTCGAAGACCTCGGCGAAGATGTCGCGGAAGCGGCCATCGTAGGTCTTGAGGATGGTGTTCTTGGTGCTGAGGTAGACGGGGTAGCTCATCTGTAGTCCGTAACTGAGGCAGGAGCGGGCGAAGCCGGTGATGGACTCGTCGGTGTTGTACATTCCCATGCCGATGCCGGCCGAATCGAACTCGTTGATGGTCCATTCCTGCGCCTCGCCGCCATCGGAGGGCTCGAAGGTCATCTTGAGGGTTCCGGCGCCGGGGATAATCACGTCCGTGGCCCGGTACTGGTCGGCGTGGGCGTGACGGCCGACGACGATCGGTTTCGTCCAGGCCTTTACCAGCTTCGGGATGTTTTCGCAGACGATCGGAGCGCGAAAGACGGTGCCGCCGAGATAGTTCCGGATGGTGCCGTTCGGGCTCTTCCACATCTCCTTGAGATCGAATTCTTTTACGCGGTCTTCATCAGGGGTGATGGTGGCGCACTTGATGCCTACCTTGTGCTCGGAGATGGCCGCGGCGGCGTCGAGGGTGATCTGGTCATCGGTGGCGTCCCTGCTCTGGATCGAGAGATCGAAGTAGCGCAGATCCATCTCGAGGTAGGGCAAGAGCAGCTTTTCTTTGATCTTGGCCCAGATAATCCGGGTCATCTCATCGCCGTCAAGCTCGACAACGGGGCCCGTTACTTTGATCTTCTCCGCCATGGGAACTCCTGTTTCATATTTGAGGAAGGCGGCAATCTTAACCTTTTCCCGGCTGGCTGAAAAGGGGCCGGCGGGAGGTTCTTGAGCTCAGGCGTGGCGGTATTCAACGATGGAGCGGCTGCCGATCCCGCCTGGCAGCTCGTAGGCAAGGACGATTTCATCCCTGAGCTTCAGGTTGCTTGCAATGTTCCTGGCCTTGGCGAGCTCCGCTGTCGGGTCAGGCCCCTTGTAGAGCAGCAGCCTGCCGAAATTCCTGGTGACTCTTTCCAGCATCTTCAGCAGGCGCTCGGCCGGCCCTACAGCGCGAGCGAGGACGGTATCTACCTTGACCCTTCTGAGGATCTCCTCGCCTCGCTCACCGATCACCTCGATGGAGGGCAGCGCGAGCTCGTCTGCCGTTTCCTGCAGAAAGCGGGCCTTCTTGAGGGTTGATTCTGCCAGGATCATCTTTTGGAGGTCAAGAGCGCAAGCCAGTGGGATCCCCGGGTAGCCGGCTCCGCTGCCGAGGTCGAGAACTTTCTCGCCTGGCTTGAGCAGGGAGTGCGGCGCGAGACTGTCGAGGAAATGTTTCAGGGCGACGTCACGCGGCTCGACGATCGAGGTCAGGTTGAGCCGCTGGTTGGCTGCAAGTGTCAGCTCCGCGTGGAGCAGGAGCTTGTCAGCAAGGCCCGCGCGGCCGGCGATGCCGGCCACCAGGTCGTTCGTCAGCATCGATTCCAGCTCAGTTTTCAGGGAGTCGCTCCCGGGTGTGTCCATCTGTTCGGGCAAGCTACTCAGTCCAGGGGGGGGCGCGCAAGCTCGCGCACCCAGATGTTGCGGTAGCTGACGAGGGAGCCGTGGTCTTGCAGGAAGAAGGCCTGCTTATATTCCGGCGATACCGGGCTGTTCGAGTTGGTGCGGCCGAAGATGTTGGCATTGTCCTGCACGAGGATTCCGTTATGGAAGACCGTGAAGGTGCCCATCTTGACGCGCTTGCCGTCCTTGTCGAAGTAGGGCGAGCGGAAGACGATGTCGTAGGTCTGCCATTCACCCGGGGGGCGGCAGGCGTTCACCAGCGGAACGTGCTGCTTGTAGACCGAGCCGGCCTGCCCCTTGGGGTTGGACTGGTTCTTGTAGTTGTCGAGCACCTGGATCTCGTAGGCGGAGTGGAACTTGATGCCGCTGTTGCCCTTGCTCTCTCCCTTGCGCTTGGTGCCCGCCGGGGTGCGCCACTCCATGTGGAGCTGGATATCGCCGAACTTTCTCTTCGTGTACATGTCGCCCTGCCCGGGAGCGACCGTCATGATCCCATCCTTGACCGTCCAGCTCCCGGCGCCTTTTCTTCCAACCCACTCATCGAGGTTCTTGCCGTCAAAGAGGACGATCGCGTCGGAGGGAGGCTTGGTCGCCGAGCCGGGATCGATGACCCGAGGCGCCTTGACGGCCTCGATGTTCCAGGCCACGTTTTGCATGCAGAGGGCGAAAAGAATTACAGCGGCGAGGGAACCAGCCGCGAAGAGTCTACCGGAAGTCATCAGCTTCTCCTTTGATTTGTGCAAATGTGCGTCCCGAGGACCCTGCTCCGGGACGGCCTTGTTGTTCAGGAAATGATCTCGTTTACCACCCGGCCGTGAATGTCCGTCAGGCGGAAGTCGCGTCCGGCGTAGCGATGGGTCAGGCGTTTGTGGTCCAGGCCCATCAGGTGAAGGATTGTAGCGTGCAGATCGTGAAAATGAACCTTGTTCTCTACGGCGTAGTAGCCGTAGTCGTCGGTCTTCCCGAATCGCAGGCCGCCCTTGACTCCGCCTCCGGCCATCCACATGCTGAAGCCG
>DODI01000485.1:3050-3170 GCA_003509045.1 Planctomycetota bacterium
CCGGCCATCCACATGCTGAAGCCGTGGGGGCTGTGGTCGCGGCCATCTCGTTTACCCTGGGAGGTTGGTGTCCGTCCAAACTCGCCGCCCCATACAACGAGGGTGTCCTGGAGCAGGCCG
>DODI01000150.1:0-2568 GCA_003509045.1 Planctomycetota bacterium
ACGATCATCTTCCTGAACCTTATCGGGCTCCCTCTCCTGGTGGGAATTTTCGGCCTGCTCCGTTACTGGCTCAGAAGTAGCCGCAGCGTGGCTTACGAGCGTGATTTCCTGCAGGGGCGGTAGGGAGTCACAGGAATTAAAAGTCAGTTATTCGACTTAGGAGAAGCTTTAGCGATGAATAAGACCATCACCGTCTGCCTCGGCCTGGTTTTAGTGCTTGGCGGCGTCTATTTTGCCAGCAAAGGTCCCTGGGGTAAGATCCAGGAGGAAAAGACCGCCGGGTTCAAGAAATTCCGCGACACTGATTTTTCTGCGGCAAAGCGTATTGAAATCGGCAAGGGCAAGGGTGACCGGGTTGTGCTCGAGAAAAAGGATGGCCAGTGGGTGGTGGCTTCCGCCTACGGCTACAAGGCCGATCCGAAGGTGGCTGAGGACATCATCAAGAGCGTAAGCGGTATTCGCAAAGGCGAAGAGGTTGCCGTGCTGAAGGAAAGCCACAAAAACTTCGAGGTGGATGACGTGCGCGGCAGCAGGATCAGTTTTTTTTCAGGCGATGGGACGCCCCTGGGCAAGCTGGTGGTAGGGAAGACTGCGCAGTCGCGCGACCTGAACAAGACGCTTATTTTTTCCCGGTTCGGCTCCGATGACGAAACCTACAGGATTGCCAGCAAGGTGCGAAGCGATGCCAAGCTCTGGAGCAAGATAGAAAACAAGAACTACCTGGAGAAGGAGATCTTCAAGCTGGAAAGCGAGGAGGAGGTCTTCGAGCTGCGGCTCTCGCGTCCGGGTCAGGATGATCTCCTCGTCGAGCGAAAGAGCGAGGAGGTTCCTGTCCCTGTAGAGGAGGAGGCCTCCGAAGACGCTGAGAAGGCGGAGAAGAAGGAGGGAGACGAAAAGAAAGCCCCCGGGACAACCACGGTGGAGTATTTCGTCGCGACCTCCGGGAGCAAGACCCAGCGAGTTGACACTGAGAAGGAATGGTCGGCAAAGAGCCTGGTCGATAAGGGACGCAGCCTGCGGATCGAAGATGTCTCGGAGCCGAAGGACCTTGCGGCCTATGGGCTTGACAAGCCCCAGCTCAAGGCGAGCTACCGGTACAGGGTGAAGGGCAAGGCGGATGCCCCAGTGAAGGAGCTCTCCGTTCTCTTCGGCAACGCGGTCAAGGATGAGAAGGGCGAGGACAAGGAATATTTTCTCACCCTGACGGGGCAGGGGAACGCGGGGCGCATCTATACCGTCAGCAAGTGGACCTACGAAGGATGGGACAAGAAATTCGAAGACTTCCTTCCCGACCCCAAAGAGAAGAAGCCTGAGGGAGGAGCCGGTGGGGAGGCCAAGGGGGCCGCTCCCGTTATTCCAGGACCTCCTGTCCCGGGCAACAAGCCCGCGGCCGGTGTTCCTCCTGTGGAGGAAAAAAAAGACTCTTCCGCGGGCGCCGGAAGCGATGCTGGTGGCAAGCTTCCAGGCGCCGGTGCGGAAGACGGTGGACAGTCGAACCCTTCAGACGGTTAAAAAGTCACCAAGTCTTTTCTTTTTCTGCTCAGCGGCTCAGTTGCCGGAGGTGCTGTTGCAGCTGAGGGTGTCCGAGGACGGATCTACGCCAGCGACCGGGAAAGGTGAGCTGGGCGGAGGAGATCCCGGAGTGTTGATGTAGTTCAGGAGCTGCGTCGAATCAGTGATGTTGACGTAGCCGTCATCGTTCAGGTCGGCGGCATCCAGGCATTCCGGAGCGGGCGCAAGACCGAAGATCCAGTCCATCATGCGGGTGGAGTCGGCCTCGGAGAGGACGCCGTCGCCGTTGACGTCTCCGCGAAGGAAGACCGGTTCGCTGGACTGGTTCTGGCCGTTGGAAGGAGGTCCGACGGGTCCGGAGACCACGGTGACGGCTCCCGGGTGCAGAGCGGGCGTGTAGGAGACTCCGTCGCGGGTGAAGTTGTTCTCCAGCGGGGGGCCGCCTGGTACAGCAGCAAAGCCGTCGGCAAGCACCAGCAGCGACTGTCCGTCAGGCGCGTCGGCCAGGATCTTCGCCTCGATCGCGAACAGGATATGCGTCTGTCCGGCCGTGAGACCTCCGCTTTCAAAGGGAGGGAAGACGTCAAAGAGGGCGGACATGGTGAAGCAACCGATCTCGGGCATGATTCTCGGGCCGACCCAGTCAGGACCGACCTGGATGGTGTCGCTGCCGACCAGCGTAAGGCTGATGATCTCGATGACCTCGGGATCGTAGGTTCCCGCGACCGTAAAGCCCTCGATCTCTTCGGTTTCACTCACGGCGCGGATCGGGATAACGATCGAGTCGCCAGGAGCTCCAGTGACCGAGTCGATCATGAAGTGGTGGAGCGCAGGCTCTTCCTCGGTCACGACCTCGGCAACCGTGATGCTGCCGGGGACGACCTCTGGATCGAAGCTCTGGGCGAGGACAACGACGGTGTTCTCAATCGCGGGGTCACCGGCCGCCTGGGGAAAATCAATTACCGAAACTCCCGGGGGGGCGTTGTCAGGAACATCGAAGATCATGCGAACGATCTCGGTGTTCTGGCCTACGGGAATCGTATTTCCATCGTAGGG
>DODI01000150.1:2968-7649 GCA_003509045.1 Planctomycetota bacterium
TCTTCTTCGTGAATCTGCCAGTTGGTGAAGTCGGCGGAGCGAAGGAGGAGGCCAGTGGTATTAGCCGAGGGGCTCTGGACCACAGCGGGGTCGAAGCCCACGATCAGGCTGAGAGCGTCGACCGGCTCAGTGTTGGTGAGACAGAACAGGATTCCGGCCCTGTCGTCTCCCTGGCTTACTTCGATGTTGCCGGCGCTGAATTGCAGGAGATCCTGAGGCTCGACCGGATCGACCGGATCGACCGGATCGACAGGATCGACCGGCTCCGTCCAGCTCCAGTCGCTCAGCAGGTAGTGGAGCTCGTTGGTGGAGCTGACGACAAGGTCAAGGACTCCGTCACCATCAAAATCGGCCACGGAAATATTGGAGGCCTCAGGCGTATTCAGGAGCTCTTCGCCGGAGCCCTGGCCAAATCCGTTACCCGTGTGGTCGTCGGCGTAATAGGAGATCCGGCCGGGGACTCTCTGGGCGAGCACGAGATCGAGGGCACCCTGTCCACTCAGATCGCCGGTTACAAAGCTGTTCCGGACGTTTCCTATGGAGGTCGAATCGGTATTCGCGGTCCAGAACTCACCTGTTTCAGCCTCCTGGGCGAGGAGAATGAAAGGTGAGTTTTCCGAGCTTTCGTTCTGCTGGAGCAGCACAAGAATGTCCGGGGTGCCGTCACGGTTGAAGTCGTCGACAGCGACCTGGCTGGCTTCAACTTCCTCGTAGAGGACGGTCTCGGGGCCAATGTTGCCGCCGGCCTCGACGAGATGGTAGGTGAGCCCGCCGGCGCTGTCGCCGTAAACGAGGTCGACATGTCCATTGCCGTCAAGGTCAGCCGTAACGATCGGAGTCCTGGAGCGAAGGGTCTCGCCGATATAGATTGTTCTCGAGCTGCCGGGACCCTGGATCGTGACCCTGAGGCCCGAATCGGTATTCATGAGAATGTCAGCCGGGGCTCTGTGATCGAGGTCGGTGACGGTAATCGAGCGTACAGCCGCTCGGGTGAAGGTCTCAGGTCCACGGGCGAGATTGAACTGTCCCAGGCTCCGGGTATTGTTCCAGACGGTGAGAAGACAGTTCTCGAGGCCAAGCAGGAGATCGTAATCGTTGTCCATATCGACGTCTGAAGCGGCGATGGAGAGGATTTTCTGATCGACCTCAAAGGTCATGGCGCTGGAGAAGGTGCCGTTTCCGAGATAGGTGATAACCTCGATGGCGCGGCCATCTTCATTGATATGTACCGTCTCAGGCTGGCTGTCACCGTCGAGGTCGATGGCCAGCATCTGGAGGACACTTCCATTGGTCTGGTAGTTGACGGCTCTCCGTCCTTCCTCGGCGGGCTCAAAGGCGGTCGCATGAAAGGTAAAGCTGCAGCCGGCAAAGGAGTCGCCAGTGACGCTGCTGATACCATCAAGAAGACTGATGGAGATCTTTTCGCCGGGGGCGTAGGGACGCTGAGGGATGATCCTCAGGCTCTGTCCGTCGCCGGTAAGGCTCTGCACGGCGATAGCTACATGGCCGCTGACGGCGCCATGAACCAGGACGGTTTCCCTGCTGGCAGTGAACGGGTTCAGGAAATCTGAGAAACCGATTTCAATTACCTGCAGGGAATTGACACCCGTGGCGAAGGGCGCCGGGGCGATGCTGGTGATAGTGAGCGGCGTGACTTCGACAGGCGGCTCGGGCTCAGGATCTACCGGCTCAGGTTCCACATTGCCGGGGTCGACACTGAAGCTGAAAGAGAAAGCCTCGAGCGAGGTTCCAGCGGACGAACGGATACTCGATGAGAGCTCCACCGTTACAAGCTCGTTGGGCTCCAGCGTTTTTCCAGGCTGGAAGGCGACCCTTCGATCAGGATTCCGTCCTTCGTTATGGAAGCTGAAGGAACCTGAGATGCTACCGCTTTGCTCGCCCGTTACGACGAAGCTGTCCGCGTGGACACTGTTGCGGTTGATCTTGTAAGAGAAGATCACCTCGATGGCCGAATCCGGTGAAACGTTTTCGGCGGCGTCGGGAGGCGAGTGGTCAACGACCGTGATTCGAGGACTGAGGGTTTCGCTACAGGAAACCATCGACAGGCCCAGGATTATTGCGCAGAGACAGAGACTCAACTTACGTGACGTAAAAGCATTCATATTTATCAACCTGCAGGGTTCAAGTTCTAACCTGTTGATACACAAATCATGTCAATTGACATGATTTTTGAAACATAGCCGCAGGATCAAACACACCAGCATCCCTGCGGTAAACAATTGATAGCAAAAGGGTTATCAGACCTCAAAAGTCAGATAGCCGGTGAAGACCCAGAACATCCGGCTGAATAACTACAATCGGACCGATCTGGCTTTTTCTGCACTATTCATTGCTCTTTAGTGTTATGAGCCTTTAGGTTGACTGAGGCGGGACAGATTCTTACCATAGGCCGTTCAATTGGCCCTAAGGCCCTGGAAATGAAGAAGTTGAAGTTAGGAGCCCGAGGGCCTCGTAAAGTTGCCTGTGGGTCTTGAGGAGGCAGAGAGCCCGGTTTTTGCAGCATGAAGGCACAAAATAATCTACAGATCCAGGCCCATAGAACCTGGTCGATCATTCGCTACTTCTATCTCGCTCACGTTCATTTCCGCAGCGAGTACGAGCGCTATGACAAGAAGGTCATGAGCTATTCGCGGGCCAGTGGTATCGAGCGAGAGTTACTGCGTCTGAATACGGAGGAATTGGCTGGTTTGCTTGAGTTCAAGAGCCTCGAGTCTCTTCGTGATGACTACATCCAGGAGCTCAAGGATCTCTGCCATGATGTATTCAGGACAGCGGATCGGACTGACCCGCTCGACCGTTATGTTTCAGATATCTTCCATGAGATCTCAATTCTCAAGGAGGAGCACTATACGGTTAAGACCTACGCTCCCCAATATGAGCGCGATTCCGATGAGGTGGAGTTGAAGTTTATTCTCGACGACGCTCACACGGTATTTCCCAAGAAGATGACACAGATTCGCTATCTTTTCGGCAAGGCGCGTGAGCGCATGGAAAAGATCCTTCCAACGGTTCGTTCCATGCCGATTGTCGTCAGGTCTCTGTATCTTCATCGAAACGAGGACTTTATTCGTAGCGCCTATCCTAAGGGGCTGAAGGCTTTCTATTCCCATATGTATCCCCTGGGAGCCTTCGAGGGCTATTACCAGGTAGCTCAGAGCTTTTATCACTCGAGTTTCTTCCGCGAGGCTCTCAAGGCTTTTCGCCTGGCGGAAAACGAGTACCAGGCGGCGTCAGGACTTTACAAGGAGTTGCTGAAGTCCGAGAAGAGAGCAGGCGGTTCTTCTGATGGGGAGGGATTGCCAAGGGAGCCGCGCTGGACTATTCGTTCCATCCGGGCAAAGATCGGTCGAATTCAGAAGAGGCAGGCCGAGAAGAGAAAAGTTTCGGTATCCTTGAAACGTTTCGGGTCGGGGAAGTAATAAGGTTTTACAGTTAAAGTCCTGTTTTGAGAGATGAATTGTGCAGAATTTCGCAGACCGGCTTGACCAGGCCATCGAGAAGAAGAGCAGCTGTCTTGTAGTCGGCCTTGATCCTGTCCTTGAGCGTCTTCCGGGGGAGGTGCTTGCCGGGGTAGGGGTGCCGGCGCAGGGGGAGCCGGGATGGACAGCGCGCGCCGCTTCCGCTACAGGGCTCTTTTTGAAGGGGGTTATTGATTCGGTTGCTCCCCACTCGGTGGCGGTGAAGCCAAACGCCGGTTTTTTCGAGCGTTTTGGAGCTGTTGGTATGGATTGCCTGCGCGAGGTAAGTGAATATGCCGCCAAGCAGGGGTTGCTGGTGATCTGCGACGCTAAGAGGGGAGATATCGGGCATACGGCAGCAGCCTACGCGGAATCAATTCTGGGTGAGACTCCAGACACCCTGGGGCCGGTAACGGATGCCGTGACGCTCAATCCTTACCTTGGAGAGGACTCTCTTCGCCCTTTTCTCGATAAATGTCCCACCGGCAAGGGACTCTTTATCCTGGTTAGGACCTCGAATCCTTCAGGCTCTGATATCCAGGAGCTCCAGGTGGATGGAGAGCCTCTCTATCTCAAGGTTGCAAGGCTGGTCGGTAAGTGGGGCGAAGGTTTCAGGGGAGAGGGAGGACTGAATCCGGTAGGTGTCGTCGTTGGCGCGACCGCTCCCGGGCAGGCCGCAGCCGTTCGAAAGGAGCTTCCCGAGGCGTTCTTTCTCGTGCCGGGCTATGGGGCGCAGGGTGGCGGAGCGGAGGAGCTGGCGCCCTTTTTCATCGAGGGAGGCAAGGGGGTGGTGGTTAATTCTTCACGATCGGTTCTCTATGCTTTTGACGGCCAGGGGGCAGACTGGCGTGCGGCCGTAGGCGAGGCAGCCTCCAGGGCAAGAGAAGATCTTGAAGCCGTTCGCTCCTCCAGGGCCTGAACCGGTCTTGTCCGCGCTCGGGGCTCTTTCCCCGGTCTCTCAGTCCTTGCCGGTTGATTCCTCGGGTTTGCGGCCCTTGAGCTTCCAGTGCAGGAAGGCTTCGACAAAGGGAAGCAATTCGCCATCGAGAACAGCCTGTACGTTCCCGGTCTCATGGCCGGTTCGTCGGTCCTTGGCAAGGGTGTAGGGTTCAAGGACATAGCTCCTGATCTGGCTGCCGAAGGCGATGTCTCCTTTTTCACCGTACATTTCCTGCAGCTCCTCTTCTCGCTTGCTCTCCTCG
>DODI01000323.1:0-1124 GCA_003509045.1 Planctomycetota bacterium
CTCTCGTTGATGCAGATGGCCAAGACCAGTGTCGCGCTGGCTGAGCTGGACCGCTGTGGGGGACTGTTCATCTCGGTGCTGACCAACCCTACCATGGGCGGCTGCATGGCGAGCTTTGCGGCTCTCGGTGATGTAATCTTCGCTGAGCCAGGAGCCCTGATCGGCTTCGCCGGCCCCACGGTGATCAGAGAGACGATCAAATCAGAGATACCCGATGGCTTCCAGAGCTCGGAATTCCAGCTCGAGCACGGTTTTGTCGATCGAATCATCAGCCGGGGTGAGCTGCGATCCTCCATGGTGCAGGTCATGCGTTTGCTCGGCTGTGACCAGGCGGCCTGAATACCCTATCGGGGTATTCCAAGGTCCTGATATCTGTCCGGGATGTGGCCTCCCCGGCCCCGGATGTGTCTTTGCAAGGAAGCTGTGAAGATCCTGCCGGATCCCGCCGATACATGGGAACCCGTTTGTAACGGACAGATGGGGCCGGCGGAGGTGAAAAAGTCGTCTTTTGCTTCCGCGGCGTTCACGCAGAGAATATTTCCCGAGGTGCCAGGATGGATCGCGGCAGGATTTTGATTTTTGGAGAGTCCAAGGAAAGCAGCTTCGAGCTGAGGAACATGTTCGACAATCATCGGTTTGAGCTGGAGATCGCGCTCAATAAGGACGTCGGGAAGACCGTCCTGTCGACCCGCATGATGAATCTGATCGTCATGCATTCTGAAACAATAAACGAAGAGAGTACCGAGTTCTTCTCATACCTCACCGGCCAGGGAGTCTCGCTTCCACTGATGGTCTGTGGTGAGGACGCAGACAATTGCAGAGAGAAGATTGATTACGAGGGCACCGTCGCCTGTTTCGATAAGCCATACCCTGTGGCAGATGTGCTGGATTACCTGGCGGATCTTTGAGACAGACGCAGACGGACTCGTACATGGGGTGAAGTGTCCCGGAAGGGAATTGGGTTAGCAGCCGGCGTTCGCGCCGGCTGTTTTTTTATGTTTAGAGGTTAGGCTTCTGTTTGGTGAGGATCCATCGGGGGCTTCAAAAGATGGCATCGTGGGTTTATCATGTCCGGCATGTCACTCGCAAAGGAACTCAAGGAACTGGAGGCGCAGGGGATCGAC
>DODI01000323.1:1485-3928 GCA_003509045.1 Planctomycetota bacterium
CCCGAGGCTCTGCAGAAGATCATATCCGCGCTTTCCTGTTCGGATGACAATCTCTACGTCGAGCTACTTTTCCAGCTCACCTGGAGGCGCTTCCCGCTTGAAGAGGCTGTTCGGATCTGGGCGGCGATTACCGAGCATAAAAAAGAGCTGGAGAAGGCTCTTGAACGCGAGGTGGGTTTCCGGGTAGCGGCGCTTGACTATCTCTTCTCCGTTGAGAAGATCCTGCAGGGTGCCCGGCTGGTTGCGCGCGCGGAGTTCGAGAGCATCCTGACCTTCGTCAACATCGATGAGGTGACGGGTGTTCACAGCAGACGCTATTTTAACGAGCGGCTGGGTGAGGAGCTGGGCAGGGCCCGGCGGTATTCTCATCCGCTCAGCATGTTCATCATCGATCTGGACAACTTCAAGCAGGTGAATGATCGCTGTGGGCATGTCGAGGGAGACTCGGTGCTGAGGAAGGTTGGCCGGATGCTGATGGACACGACCCGCCAGGCCGATGTGGTGTGCCGTTTCGGCGGCGATGAGTTCGCCGTCCTCCTGCCGGAGACCGGCTCCGAAGACGCGGGACGTACGGCGGAGAGAATCCGCCTCGCGGCCGCGGACATCTCCATCCCCGGGGAAGACGAGCCGGGCAATGTTACGCTGAGCATCGGCTGCGCTGCGTTTCCGGAGAGCTGCGATGAGGCCGAGGAGATGCTGGCTCTTGCCGACCAGATGTGCCTCGATGTCAAGCGCGCGGGAAAGAACGGCGTTCGTATCGCGCCCGCCGGATGACAGCCGCGTTGTCGGGGGGCGGCCAAAAAGGATAAATGCCTGTCGCCAAAGAGCGGCCGCGCAGCTATTTTCAGGGCGTAGGCGGAGAACCCAAGATGTGTTTTAACCTGAAAATAGCGACAGCGATCCTCGCGGGTATCTTTTTCATGCCTGCGTGGTGCGGAGCGGGAGATGGAGGTGCGCCTGCGGGCAGGTGGACCTTCGACCGCAAGCAGGTCCGATCTTCCCGCGTCCGCCCTGCTGCGGGGAAGCTCATCGGCAGGATCTTCGGTAAGGCCTCGCTCTCAAGCGAGAAGCCCCAGTCGCTCGAGCTCAGCGGCGATAAGAGCCGGGTTCTGCTCAGCGAGAAGCTGGATGGGAAGGCGCTTCCAGACAGCTCCATCAGTGTCGAGGCCTGGGTCCGGGTACGCGAGGCGCGTGAATGGGGTGGCATCATCTCAGCGATCCAGGATAACGGCAACTTCGAGAAGGGCTGGTGCCTCGGAATTAACGGCAGCCGGTTCTTTTTCTGTCTCTCCAGCGTTGGCAGCGATGATGGCGATGGCAAGCTGACCTACCTGAAGGCTCCGTCTGACTACCTGCCAGGCTATTGGTACCACGTTGTCGGGACCTACAACGGCAAGGTGCAGAAGCTCTATGTAGATGGACGTATGGCGGCCTCCGACCTGACCCAGTCCGGCTCGATCAATTACCCTGCGAAGGGCGTTCTTGTGCTGGGCGCCTACCAGGATGACGACGAGCTCCACTCTCTTGCGGGCAGCCTGAGGGAGGTCTCCCTGTGGCCCAGGGCGCTCGACGGCGACGAGGTGCGAAAACGCTTCGAGGAGACCCGGGGAATCTTTCCCGGCGCGCGCGATTCGGTTGAGTCCCGTCCAGGCTGGCCGACCTATCTGCACGACAATGAACGCACCGGGATCACCCCCGAGGTCCTGGAGCCGCCGCTGGTGCCGTCCTGGGTCCACCGGGCGGGGCAGGGACCCCGGCCGGCCTGGCCTCCTCCTGCAAAACAGGACTTCTGGAACAACAAGAAGGACCTGAAGGCCAGGGTGACCTACGACAGGGCCTTCCACGTGGTCGCCGGGGGCGGAAACATCTATTTCGGTTCTTCCGCGGATGACAAGGTCTACTGTCTTGACGCTGCGAGCGGACGTGAACGCTGGAGCTTCTTCACCGAGGGTCCCGTACGGTTAGCGCCTTCGTATTCCGATGGGATGCTCTATTTCGGGTCGGATGATGGGCGGGTCTATTGTCTTGCTGCGGATTCCGGCCAGCTCCAATGGAAACGCCGGCTCGCTCCCCGCCGCCGCCGAGTTCCGGGCAACGGGAGGATCATCTCCGTCTGGCCGGTCCGGTCGAGCGTGATGGTCGATGGGCGAAGCCTCTACTGCTGCGCCGGCCTCTTCCCCCGGCAGGGAGTTTATTACTGCGCGCTGGATGCCCGGACCGGGAAGATTGTCTCTCGCAAGGAGGTTGCGGTTTCTCCACAGGGGTACCTGGCCCGCCAGGGTGAAAAGATCTCGATTTCCCAGGGGCGCTCCCCGGCGGCCTTCGTCGCGGCCCTGAAGCGCAAGGGCAAGGGCACGTCGGCCAATCTCAGCTCGATTTCGCAGGATTTTAACCTCTCCCTCATCGGGTCCGCGGGGGTGCGCTATGCCGGCGGGCGGGGGCG
>DODI01000179.1:0-5863 GCA_003509045.1 Planctomycetota bacterium
GATGCCCCGGGCGATAAGCAACCAAGGGGGGCACCCTCTCCTTGCCCCTGCAATCTTAGGGATTCCAGGTTACCTGCATCCGTTATTTTCACATCCCAAGGCGATGTCGCTTTCCAGTTCTGAGGTTCCGCATTGCGTCGGGGCAGGTAATGCATCGCCACCAAGAAAGAGGAAGTTCAGGCTGTAAATCGCATCGGTTATGTCGATATCGCCATCGCCGTTGGAATCGGCGGCAGCCTGGCAGCTATGTGAGTTAGCGCCAAGGAACAGGAATCGGAGGATCGAAATTGCATCAGAGAGATCCAGGCTTGAGTCTCCATTGGAATCTCCACGCAGAAATGGACCTAACGCACCGTCAGGACCATCCAGTTCGCAGACTTCTTCAAACTGGTTTTCTCCAAGATCGAGCCAGGAGTCTTCCGGCCAGATCGCATCCGGTTGGTTTTCACAGAAAACGGATTGTGTAATGGTCGGCGCGCTGTCTTCGATTCCGACCTCTTCAAAACTGTAGATTGCTCCGCCTGGTGATTCTCCATTTCTCAGTTCATTGGAATCAGCTGTGGCGACATTATTACGAAACACGCAACCCTGGAATTCGGGGTGACTTTCATAGTTAAGCCACCCACCACCCAAAACGGCTCTATTCTGTGAAAAAACGCAGTCTGTGCATGTTGTAGGGCTTTGGAGATTGTGGATTCCTCCACCATTAACCCGGGAGGTGTTGTTTGAAAAAGTGCAGTTGATTAGATCGGGACTGCTGTGAGAGATTCGCATACCTCCGCCCATATAAGCGAGATTCTCTTCGAAAATGCAGTTCTGCAGAGTTGGGTTGCTGGTAGCCCCGAATATCGAAGTAAAACAATGTAGCCCGCCCCCGTAAATGGCAAAGTTGCTTCTAAAAACACAGTCCAAAATGGTTGGGCTGGCGTTGATGATTTCCATTCCTCCGCCAAAACTGGCAGAGTTTCCTTGGTTATCTTGCGTTATCTCCCCGACCCCATTCCTGATGGTAAAGCCTTGGATTGCCGCGTTGCCTGTTGCAACGCACCTAATGCCAACTCGAGCGTTTTCTCCGTCAATGGTGGTGTTTTTCGGACCAGAACGGCTGTGCAGTAAAACTGTTTTTCCGAGCATGTCGACGACAACATCGCCAGTCCCGGTGTAGATCCCTGGTTCGACTATAATCTCATCGCCATTCAGGGCTGCGTTGAAGGCGTCCTGGATTGTGGTGTACTGGGCCGTGCCATCGACGTTGACGGTGAGGATACGTGCCGAAGCTGTTTTTGCGGAGGCTGTGATGGCGAATGCGATAAGGGCAATGCTAACGAGTTTCATTTTGGTGTCGGATTTTCAGAAGTTTTTATCAGGTTTTCTTAGTAGGAATTTATCGTAAGTCGCCACTCATCCGGGAGCAAAAAAATTTCCCTTTCTCGATGATCTTCGCAAGGCGTTCGAGCAGTCTCCGCGGGTCGCTGGTGCGGGGGGGGGGCGGCTATTCCCGCAGGGGTATTTTGTTCCCCTAAGCGATGCCCCGGGCGATAAGCAACCAGGGGCTCTCTCCTCTCCGGGAACGAGTGCTTATTCGGCCGTCTGCGCCAGTTGGATGTATGAGCTGGCGGAGTCGACGACGTGATCGGGATCGGCGATCTTCTTCGCGGCGATCGTGGCGGCCCTGCCGTAGATGCTGTCCTTCTCACGCTTGGCGAAGCGGTTCAGGTACGCGGTGATCGGCTTGATGCCGGCCGCGGAACGCGGCCCCTTGCGCTTCGACTCCGAGCGCTTGACCCCGTCGATGAAGGCGTAGAACTTCTTCCCCGTGGAGATGGCCGAACGCATCCTGGAGCCCCGCAGCTCCTTCCCTGCCGCGCCGACGGCCATGTCGAACTTGTCGATCCCCTTGAACGCCTTGTCGTGGTCGCGAAAGACGAGGCTCAGGCGGTAGACGTCGCCCGACTTCTTCAGCCCTTCGATCTCGGAGATCGCCTGATCGACCGGCCAGTCAATCTTCTGCTTGAAAGCCGCCAGGAGTGTTTTCTGTGTCGCGAGCGCATCCTCGTCGAGTTTGTTCGCCTTCACATTGGCGTTGTGAGTTTCTTCGAACTTCTTCAGGGCCTTCCAGGCTGTCGAGTAGTTCTTCTTCTCGAGGGCCCTGTACACGGGCCTCGAGGCGGAGTCGAGGTGCTCGGCGAGTTGCGAGAGCGAGCTCTTGGAGCCCAGCAGCTCGGCCATGGCCCGGCCCAGGCCTTCACCCACGTTCATGTAGGTCTCGGGGTTCCCGCTGTAATGGCCGTTGGAGGAGCCTCCCATGGAAAGAGGATTGCTGTAGACGCTGGCAACGTTGCCCCTGAACTCCGGGTACTTTCCGGTCTTGCCGTCGACGGCGAGCTGGGCGTTGAGGATCAGCCCCTCGTTGCCTCCGGCTCCCTTCTTGGTCTGACCGAGGGTGGCGCAGACGAAGTACGCATTGGGCGCCTTGAATTCCTTGCGCAGCGTCTTGATCAGATGTACGAGGTTCTTCTCGTAGCGGGTGGCGTGTCCGGCGTTGTAGCGATCCTTGTCGCCCTGCCAGAAAAAGAAACCGGCGATTTCGTATCGGGTCGCGCCGGGGTAGTACTTGCCGAGATTGGACAACACCCTCTTCGCTGCGGCGATGTCGGTGTCGTACTGCTTTCCGGCATACCACCTGATCGGCCTGGGCGTGGTGCCTTTGGCCCACGACTCGGGCGAGTCCTTGTAGCCGGCGTAGGTCTTGCCTCCGAACTCGTACCGCTCGCTGTCCGGGGGGAGAAGGTCCCAGCCGAGACTTCGGTTGCCGGTGCAGCTCTTGAGTATGAGAACCGGTGCTTCGGTGACATGGCCCACGTAGTGTCCGATGCCAATCTCCGGGCCGATGTTGCCGCCCCCGATGGTCATCCACTCGTTCGTGATGTCCCTGATGTTATTGACCCGCACATTGCGAACGTCCTTGCGCACGGTCCAGTTGCCGGCTTCGTCGACCAGGTAGGGGTACTTCCTCTTGCTCTTCACCACACCGGACAGTTTGCCGATGTTGCCGGCGCCGAGCATGTTGGACTGGCCCATCAGGATGTACACCTGCACGGGCTTGCTCATGTCCGCTGGCCTGCCGTCGGGATCGGGCAGCGGGGGCCTCGCTTCGTCGGCACCGACCGGCAGAGAGAGTACGGCGCACGCCAGCGTGGCGAGCACCCACAGCGAATGGGATCGGCAGTTCAGCATCATCAAGGCCTTCGTTGTCTTGCTCTGGAGTAATGTACGAATTCAGTTTTGCTTCTCATCTGCGAGAAATCAAGACCCGACTTGCACGACGGCAGGTTCGCCGCGTTGTCTTCGCGCAGCTTTTGCGTTTCGGAGGTGCAAGCCATTGGGTGGGGGGCTCAGTCCTCCCCCCGCTGTACCTCTTGCAGCGACGGCGACGCGCCTGGCTGTTCACCGCTGGCGCATCTCCGGTTCCCTTCTGGCCCGACAGCCCCTGGTCGCCCCTCATTCGACGGCGGAGAGGATCTCAGCAACGATGCAATTGGCTGTGAGAGATCGGCGTTGATCTGCCAGTAAAATCAAACCCCCTCCAGGGGCGTTGCAACACGGCAATCCGGGAGGGTGGTTTAGGCTTGCTACTTTTTCCGCAGAATCGATGATGTTTCTCGGAATGAGAACCACGAGCCTGCTCGCACTCACCCTGTTCTTCGCAACCCCGCGCCTTCCAGCCGGAGATGGACAGCTTACAGGGATTATTGATTCCCACATTGCCCGGCTCTCAGGCGGCTCCCTTTCTTCTCCAAGCGACGATGCAGAATTCTTCCGCAGGATCCACCTCGACCTTGCGGGAATCATCCCCAGCGCCGGTGAAACCAGGAAATTCCTGGCAGATGCCTCCCCCGGCAAGCGTACCGTACTGGCCGACAGGCTCCTGGGCAGCAAAGATTTCTCCGTTCACTGGGCCGACCTGCTCAGCGTTGAGCTCCTGAAGCGGCAGAACCTGGGCAAGGTCCAACCCAGGGAGTGGCAGGCCTTCCTCCGAAGGTGCCTTGAGAAAAACCCCCACTGGAACCGGATTGTCCATACCATGATTGCAGCAACCGGAACAGGACCGGACCGGGCAGCGATGAAATTTCTCGGCACCGGCGGTCATCACCAGATGACCAGGGACATCGCCATGCTCTTTCTCGGGATGGATCTCGAATGCGCCAGGTGCCATGATCACCCATCTGTAAAAACCTGGGAACAGGCTGATTACTGGGGTCTCTACGCCTACCTGAACTGGACCAGGGCGGCGACCAACAGCAAAGACAAGAAAGAGTATCTCGTCGAGGTGCTCGGCAAAAGCGAGATTGAATACCAATCGGTCTTCGAATCGGTCAGCGACACAACCGGTCCCCGGCTGCCCGGCTTGCCGGAGAAAACCGTGCCCGAGCTTGCCAAGGGAGAGGAATTCTCAAGCCCGGCGGCAAACGGCCTGCCCCCGGTTCCTAAATTCCTTCCCCGAAAGGAACTTGCCGCAGACCTGACCTCACCGAAAAACCTCGCGTTTGCACGAAACAGCGTCAACCGTTTCTGGGCCCGGCTCATGGGAAGGGGGATCATCCATCCTCTTGACCAGGTTCATCCCGGTAATGCGCCCTCCCATCCGCAACTGCTGGAGAAAATGGCCGGACTCTTCATTTCCAGGGACTACGATCTCAAATGGCTGCTTCGCTCGATTCTTCTGAGTGACTCTTACCAGCGATCGAGCAGGCTGCCTGGGAAATCAGCAACTGCTAGTCCGGAATCCTACCGCCAGGCCCTGCCCAGGGCTCTCACCCCTGAACAACTTCTCCATTCGGTTCTCCGTGCAACCGGGAACCTTGAAAAAACAAGGGGGCTCAAAGCCGATCCCGCGAAAAAATTTGATCGTAAGGGCTACTTCACCGGCACCCACCAGGAATTGCCGGAGTCCTACGAAGAGATCCGGGCTGTTTTCATCCAGACCTTCGGCCAGCCACCCGGGGAGCCGGAAACAGAATTCGCGCCAGGCCTGAACCAGTCTCTTTTCCTGATGAACGACCGTCTCCTGCTGAGCTGGCTGCAGCCAGTTGACAACAACCTCGTCCAGCGCCTTGGCGCCTTCAAGACACCTGCAAAAATCAGTGAGAACCTCTATCTGGAGGTTCTTACCAGGCTTCCCACCGAGGCTAAAACAACAGACCTTGGCCTCTACCTGGAAAAAAACGGGGAGCGGCGGACAGCCGCACTGGGAGAACTGGCCTGGGCACTTATCAACTCAACTGAATTCCGGCTGAACCACTGATGACCGCGCAAAACAATCCACATACATGCCTTGATCCCGTCCACGAGATGTCCCGCAGGCACGTGCTCGGAGTCCTGGGCGGCTTGGCTGGCTTCGGAAGCCTGCTCAACCCTTCTGTCAGCAGGGCCCTGGAAAAAAAAGAAAAACAGGTCTGTCTTATATGGCTGGATGGCGGGATCAGCCAGTACGAGAGCTGGCATCCGCGTCCGGGAACCCGCTTCGCGGGTCCCTTCCGGAGCATACCGACCAGGGTACCCGGCGTTCATTTCAGCGAGTTGATGCAGCACACAGCCCGAATCGCCGACAAGATCTCTGTCATACGCACCATGGAAACCAAGGACCCCAATCACTCCACCGGGGTGCCCCGGATCCAGCGCGGTGACCCCATAGACAGGGGGGTGCTCTACCCCTACCTCGGCTCAGCAGTTTCAAAGCTGCTGGGTCCGGCCGATCCGGCACTCCCCCCCTACATCTGGATCAAGCCGGGCAATGGAGGCTTCATCCATCGGGAGGCGGGCTTTCTCGGGGCCAGGCACGGGGCCCTGGCGCTTGGAGACG
>DODI01000053.1:0-2552 GCA_003509045.1 Planctomycetota bacterium
GAGGCCTCCAGGCGTATCTCGAATTCGTTCAAGGAGGTCAGGTACTGCTCCATCTTCTGCCTGTCAGCCTGGCCCAGTCGCTTATCGAGAGCCCTGGCATTCTCAGAGACCGCATCGACCAGCTTCCTGTGCCGCCGCAATCGGGCGCGCTGGGCATCGAGAGAATCCTGGTTGCCCTTGAAGACGTTCTCAAAGATTCGCCGCGGATTGTTCTCCGCCGGGATGGGCTTGCCCTCCCGATCATAGGATATGGTAGCTGTGCGCGACATGTAGCCGCTGCCCGCATCGATGGAAAAGACGAGCGATGGCCGTCTGCAGAAGCCTCGTGTGTGGCGCGCGACCACCTGGTCAAGCCCCATCGTATTGTATTGGCCTGGCTTTGGGTCGTGCAGCGGGGCGCCCGTCAGCCACATATCCGAACAGTTATGAGGGTCATTTATCGGGCCGTTGGCGTGAGCCAGCCCACCGAGAAAACTCACCTGGTCCCGGTAAGGGTTCAGCGACTCGTTGGACTTTCCAAAGACGAACTTCCCATCCTTGTCCTGGTGAGGGAACCAGTTCCAATCAGCAATCCCGTGCTTCTCCTCAGGAAGAGACATCCCGTTGGCGCTGTAGATCGCGCAAAAACGTCGGGGCGGTTTAGCCGCCACTTCCTCGCCCATCGCCTCAAGCAGGGGCAAGGGCAAGACGACCCCGGCGAGGCCTTTCAATACAGAGCGGCGATCGAGTTTGTGTTGGTTCCGCACGGCCTAATAATAAACTCTCTGGAGGCTTCAGTCTATCGGAATTGAAAGGAGCTCGATCGCCAGGGGCTTTGCCGAAAAACCCTCATTTTTCCATGAACATCGGGCTCTCAATCACGAACCGGACACAATCTTTCATACGATACCCCCCGGCTCCGAGAGCTTTTTTGCCCTCGTTTTTCAGGTATTCGAGCTCGTTGAAGCTCAGGCTTCGCCCGATCGCATAGCTGGCGAGATGCTTGAGAAAGCTGAAGGCCACCTGGTCAATGCGATCGATAGAGAGGTATTTCTTGAGCGCCCTGACACCGGCCACCTCTGTACCATCCGGAAGGGTCGAGCCGGCATCGACCTTCTTCTTCTTGAGCAAGCCGCCGGCGTCAAACTCTTCAAAAGGAAGCCCCCAGGGGTCGATTTTCTGGTGGCACTGGGCGCAACCCTCCTGGTTTCTATGCTGCTCGAGGCGCTCACGCAGTGTCTCCCCCTTTGTCTCCTTGCCGAGATCGGGCACATTCGGAGGAGGGGGCTCCGGCGGCTCCGCGATGATCTTGCGCGCCAGCCACGCACCCCGCTTCACAGGATTTGACTCATGCCCATCGGAGAGTCCCGAGAGAATCGCGACCTGGGTCAGGACTCCGCCAAGGGTTTCACCTTCATGGCGCACCGGGACGAAATCAAAGCCCTGCCCAGCCGAGGCGGCAAGCCCGTAGTAGTCTGCAACCACCTCGTTAGCTACGATGAAGTCCGAATCGAGAAGACTGGCAAGGGGAAGATTACCCCGAAGCAGATGCGTCACGAAGTGAACCGGCTCCTTCCGCAACTCTCTCCTGGTCTCTCGCTTGAGGCGAGGGAAGGCCCCGCGGTTAATGCTCACCACATCGAACTTATCCAGGCTTAACCACTGGGAGACAAACTCTCCGGTAAATTGGAGAAAGCGCTTGTCCGCCATCAGCCGGTCGATCTCCGACGGCACGGCAGCCCTCAACTTACCACCGGCGGCCAGCTCGATGAGCTTCGCATCCGGCGCAGTGTTCCACAGGAAATAGGACAGCTTCGCCGCCAGCTCATAAGGCGAGAGAGGCTCCGCCTGCGGGCCGGCGCTCTCTTCAACCAGAAAGAGAAACTGGGGCGAGGTAAGAATCACCAGCAGCGCATCCCGAACGCTCTCCTGGAAGTCCTGTTTCCGGGCATAGCTCTTCTGCCACACCCCCACCAGGGATTCCAGCTCCTTCGGGGTGAGCGGGCGGCGAAAAGCCCTGGCTCCGAAGCGCTCAAGCACCTCCCGGGCATAGGCCGGCGGATCTTTGCGGCGCTCTGAAGCAAAAAAGATGTCTCGATGACCCGGGGGTGGCCAGGTCTCGTAGAAGGGACCCTCAAATTCTACCGCGCCCAGGAGCAGTCGCGGCACCTGGCGGTCGCCTGAGGGCTCGCTCCGAATGGCGATCTCCCACAAGCCGGCAAGATAGTTGGCGTTGCCTTCCTCGGTCTCCGGAGAGGGGAAACTGCTGATCGGGGCGCGGAAGCTGTAGCGCTCGACCGTGGCTGAGGGTACCGCCAGGAGCTGGTCTACCCGGGTAGACCTCGGTCCTACGTCCGTCCTGACCCCGATATGCGCGCTCACCGTTGGAACGCGCTTCTCGAAGGCCGCAAACTGCCGTCCCGACTCGCTCTCAGAGCTGACCGGGGTCACATGAACCCGTCGCAGGTTCTTTCCATCTCCATTACCGATCTTGATTGGAGATGCGCCCTTGGCAAAACGAGCCACGAGGAAGGGAATGATCACCTCACCCTTCTTCAGCCGCGCGGTGTTTT
>DODI01000165.1:0-6348 GCA_003509045.1 Planctomycetota bacterium
CTTGCCCGAAACAACTGACGGCCCACTATCGCCGCCTTTGAGCACGCCCGCGCGATGATCAAGCCGCAGATTGGCTTTGAGTTTTTTGGATTTCGCGCTGTGGCATTTGTAGCAATGCTCGGCAAGGACCGGGCGAATTTTCTGCTCAAAGAAGGTGAGCTGTTCGGCGGTCGGATTCTCTGCCTGCAGGCCAGGCAAAGCCATCAGGGCCGCGAGAAAATAGAAGCCGGTGAGAATCTTCCTGGGCGGGGTTTTCATGATCCTCCGTTCGCTTTCAATAAGGCGTGTCATATCGTGTCGATCCGAACGGTACTGCGTATTCTGCCCTATTGCCGGCCTTCATTCTACAGCGTCTTTATCGAAGTTTCCTGCATCCTGAGGCCGCGTTACATTCCTATAGGTTTTTTGGTCAATGGAGAGGCAGCTTCTCGTTTTCAGCCGGGCATCCCGGGAGTACAATGCCAGCGGATTCACGCCGCCTATTGGCGTACGCTTCCAAAGCCGCGCCCATTGGTATTGAGAGAGAGCTATGCTTCCATCGATGAGTTCCATCCGTCGGATTCCGCCTGGTGTCCTGTCTGCTATAGTTCTTGCCGGGGCGCTGTTCGCGCCGGCAGTCCGGGCCCAGGCTGTGAAGGCTGCGTCGCGTCCCAATATCGTTCTCATCATGGCCGATGATATGGGCTATGAGTGTGTCTCCTCCAACGGCGGCGCGACCTACAGCACCCCGCGTATCGACTCGCTGGCGAAAAGCGGTATTCGTTTTCTGAACGGCCATTCCCAGCCGATCTGCACTCCCTCCCGGGTTCAGATCATGACAGGGCTGTACAATAACAGGAACTACATCCGTTTCGGTTTCCTCGACCCCGAGGCCAGGACCTTCGGTCATGTTCTCAAGGCTGCCGGGTACAAGACCTGTATCGCCGGGAAATGGCAGCTCGAAGGAGGGCTGGATGGCCCTCGCCATTTCGGGTTTGACGAGTATTGCCTCTGGCAACTCACCCGCCGTCCAAGCCGCTACGCCAATCCCGGGCTCGAGGTCAACGGTAAGCTGGTGGATTATAAAGACGGCGAGTACGGTCCTGACATCGTGAGCGATTACCTCTGCGGTTTCATCGAGCGGAATAAGGACGTCCCCTTCTTCGCCTACTATCCGATGATCCTGCCGCATTGGCCTTTTGAGCCGACCCCCGACAGCCCCGACTACGACAAGACCTTTCCCGGGGCGAAGGGAATCGGCAAGATGAAGTACTTCAAGGACATGGTCTCCTACACCGACAAGCTGGTCGGCAAGCTCGTCGACAAGCTCGAGTCGCTCGGCCTGCGCGAGAAGACCCTGGTGATCTTCACTGGGGATAACGGGACCTACGTTAAGATCGTCTCCAATCTCAATGGCGTGAATTATCCCGGCGGCAAGGGAACGACCCGTGACAACGGAACCCATGTTCCGCTGGTGGCCAGCTGGCCCGGAACCGCTCCTGCCGGCAAGGTCTCCAACGCGCTGGTTGATTTCAGCGACATCCTGCCGACGCTCGCCGATACGGCTGGCGCCGAGCTCCCGTCCGGAGAACTCTACGAGGGGGTCAGCCTTGTTCCCCTGCTGCGGGGCAAGCCTTTCAGTGGTCGGAAGTCGATCTACTGCTGGTACCATCGCAACGGCCTGCGGGGTAAGGAGAGCCAGCATTCGCGCAACCAGGACTTCAAGCTCTACTCGACCGGCCGTTATTTCAATGTCACGGGAGACCTGTTCGAGAAAAAACCGATCAATATCAGCTCGCTTACCGGTAGCGGCCTTACGGCCTACAATGCCTTGAAAATAGCCCTTGCTACCCAGCTGGAGGCGACCCGTAAGGCAACCGAGACCCTGAAAAAACGAGGTTTTGGTGGCGCTGCGAAGAAGCAGGGCAAGAATAAGAACACCAAGGCGAAGAACGCCGAAAAGAAGCAGACGCGGAAAAAGGCGAAGAACGAGAAAAGAGAAAAGAAGCAGGATTGAGTTCCCCTAACGGTGTGCGGAGGGGAGAGATTTAAAGGCTCGGTGTGAGCTGAAGGTTTGTGATGTGGAGAAGAAGAGGAGGGGACTGATGAGAAGTTCCATTGTTACGTTGGCCGCCGTATTGGCGGTCCTTTGTGCCGGCTCAGGATGCGCGACCATCGCGCAATCCACGGGAATAGGTAATTCCGCCGGTTCAGACCTGGTTGCCATCAACTCCAACCCCCCCGGCGCTACGGTTCATATCGACGGGGTGCAGATCGGCGTCACTCCGCTGACCGTAACCGTCAGTCCAAGGGCGAGGAATATGACCTTCGCCAAGGATGGGTACAATGCGGTGACCATCCCGATTCCGAAAGACTGGAACGCCTGGACGATCGCCAACGTTCTCTGGATTCCGGGAGTCGTGGTCGATGCTGTCACCGGCAACATCCGGAAGGTGCGGGGGACCATCTCCGCCACCCTGCCGAAGGCCGGGGAATGAAGCTCCGGGCAGGCTGACTGAGCCTGCCCCCCCGGACGGATTTTCTCAGATGGAGCGGATGCGCAGCTTGCGCAAGGACAGGGGCAGCCCGTGGTCCTGGAAGCCAATGCCTCCCTTGTCGGGGCGATTCTTCAGCCGGGCATGGTCGAGGCTGATTTCGTTGACGACCACGCCGTTGAGCTTGATGGTGACCTTGCGTTCTTTGCAGGTGATGTGGAAGTGATTCCACTCTCCAGGCGCCTTCGCGGTGTTCTTTGTCGGAGGTATTCCCGGGATGACTCCGCCTGAGTCGTGGTCGCTCAGCCGCGCGCCCTTCTTCTTGCCGAAGGAGTCGTAGATCTGCACCTCGATGCCTTTCGCAACGGGGCTCTTCTTGTCGCCGACGTGGAAGTAGAAGCCGCTGTTGCCGCGCTTCTGGACCTTGTAATCAAACTCTATCTCGAAGTCCTTGTACTCTTCCTTGAGCCAGAGATAGGCATCGTAGCGTTGCCACCCTCTCTCGCCCGGTCTCGGGGTCAGGGCTACAACGCCATCCTTGCCGAGGATCCAATTGCCCTTGGTGTGGCAGTGTTTCGTGAGTTCGCCTGATTTGAGGACATCGGTCCAGGCGTTCTTTTCTTCCGCGAGGAGATTCGGAGCGAAGCTGAGTATCGCGGCGATGATGCAGGCAACCGAGACGAGCCCGTGTGCGTGGTGAGAATGGAGGTTGCGATGGATATGGGACATGGCCGGATGATTCCTCCCTGTCAGGATTCCGTTTGAAGCGTATTTCAATAACCAGCGTACGATCTTATCATAGTCCTCGCGGCGAATGTCCGTATTCAACTGAAGGATCCATGAGAGGAAAGGTAGCCATGAACAGGAAGCTGATGAATCGAGCTGTTTCGAGACCTGCGAGCGGTGTTGGATTGGCTGTGTTGCTTTTGTCCAGCCTGCTCATGGCCGGACTCGCGGCGCAGGATAAACCGAAAAAAAAAGCACAGAAGAAGAAGGTGCCGGCGGCCATGAAGCCGGTGAAGGACGCGCCTGGACTGCCGAGGGTGCTGCTGATCGGCGACTCGATCTCGATCGGCTATACGGTGGGCGTACGCGAATTGCTTTCGGGCAAGGCCAACGTGCATAGGCCCCTGACCAACTGCGGCCCGACCACCAAGGGCGTCAAGGAGCTCGACAAGTGGCTCGGCGATAAGTCGTGGGACGTGATCCACTTCAACTTCGGCCTGCACGATCTCAAGTATCTCGGCCCGAAGGGCCAGAACCTGGCCGACCCGAAAGGGGAGGGCAGTCATCAGCAGGTGCCGCTAACCGACTACGAGAAGCATCTGAGGACCATGGTCGCCCGCCTGGAGAAGACCGGGGCGGAGCTTGTCTGGCGAACGACCACGCCGGTCCCCCCGGGCGCCAGGGGAAGGGTTGTCGGCGATTCGGTGAAGTACAACGCGGTCGCTGCGAAGATCATGAAGGAGCGCAAGATCGCCATCGATGATATGTACACCTTCTGCATGCCGCGATTGAAGGAGATCATGCGGCCAGCGAACGTTCACTTCACCCCGGCCGGCTCGAAGGCGCTCGCGGGGCAGGCTGTGGCGGCGATCAACGCCGCACTGAAGAGACGGGCGGCCTCTTCCGAAAAGTAGCCTTCGTCCGGAGCCCTACTGCTTCTGGAATTGAGGCAGGGAGAGCATGAAAGCGGCGGTCGCCGAGACGCGCCGGTTCCGTTCGCGCTGGCTGTTGAAGGCGGCCTCGCAGAGCCCATGATGGTTTTCGATCATGTCGCCGTTGAGGAACAGGAGATTGAAGAAGTTGACGGTTCTTCCCGGGGTGAACAGCTGCCAGCGCAGACGGAGGTCATTCGGATCCCAGGTTCCTGCGGACTCTCCCTGGACCGGGTTGGCGAGGTCGTTGATGAATCTCAGCCTTTCGAGAAGCCCGACGGTGTGCATCCAGTCAAAGCCCATCTCCGATTCTCCGGTCGGGTCGGGGAAATCGACCATCTGCATGCCGGCTTTCTGGATGGTGTCGCTGGCATCGATGAGCTCTGCTGTCGTCAGGCTGGCGTTGAGCGCGCGAACGGCGCTTGCCACGAGCTCGATGGGGGTCTTGACCTTCGCCCTGTAGAATCGCAGGCTCAGGAATTCATCTGAAAAGAGGATCACCCGGAGGACCTCTTTGATATCGCCTTCAGAGCTTCTCCAGGCATCGATCGCGGCCAGCAGAAGGTCGGGCTCGCGGAATTCGAGGCGGCTGACGGTTCCGTTGCCGGCCGAATCGAGCTCCTCGAAGATCTGCGGCGGCCGGCCGTTGGGAAGGTCCGGAGTGGCTTCGGCCCATTCACTCGGTGAGAGCCTGCCATCGGAGTCTCGATCGACCGAGTTGAAAAGCGCCGCCAGGTCTGCCGGCATGCCGCCGGTTTTTGGCAGGTCGGAGACCTCGTCGGTCACCAGCAGCTGGATGAGCTTGGTGCAGATATACTTTGCGCAGTCCCGGAGGCCGACGGTCTTGTCGAGAACCTGGTAGAACTCGTTCATGGCCGCGGCGTTGGTGCGGTTGTTGGGGTTGTTGGCGATCTGCAGTGCGGTCAATGGTGTCACCGGGTTCCCGAGCGAATCTACCCCGCCGTAGCGCGGGAGGAAGATGTCCTTGCGTCCCCAGGTATGGTTTTCGCTGCCGAAGTTAAAAGCCCAGGTGTAGACATCATCGTCCCAGTTCTCGGTCGTGGCGAAGCGGTAGTTTGTACCGGTTTCCCGGTCGTTGATTGAGCGTAGAAGTTTTCCTGGCCGCCGGATGAAGAGAATGTCATTGGCCGGGAAGGTATTTCGAGTAACCCAGCCGGCTGTCCAGCCGGTGAAGACCTTGGCCAGCTCTTCGATGTCGCGTTGGGTGTAGACATGGTCGGCGCCGAGTGCGAAGAGTTCGAAATATTCCCTGGCGTAGTTCTCGTTCGGAGCGGTGTTGATGTTTTCGAAGTTGTTGAGGTAGATCACCTGGGCGACGCTCTTGGCTGAGCCTTCGAGAAGGTTGCGGAAGGTGCCGAAGGCGTTTCTTCTGAAGAAGTTGTACTCCCGCAATTCCATGTCGACCGCCACGGCTCGCTGCTCGCGCTGGCCGTAGTACTTCCAGTAGCTGAGCTGGTTCTTCGTGATGAATTCCTGGTAGGTCAGGAATCCGTCGGTTCGCAGCCGAGCCGGGAAACGCTCCCAGGCAATCGCTCCCGGATGCCGGTTGGGACCGCTGAAGGAGTTCCATTCCGCCTCGGTCACGGTATTCGAATCGTCTGAATCGGCCGCGTTGAACATCTGCCGGGTGGGGGGGACCCCGGCGGAGCCGCCGCGCTGGCCTTTTGAAAAGAAGCTGTCACGCAGTGCTGAGACCTGGGTGTGGAAGTGGTTGTTCCAGAACAGGGAAAGCACCTGCATCAGCTGCCAGCGACTGTTGATCGCATCGTTGAGGAGCAGGGCGTTCATTCGCGGGATCTGGTTGTTGGGTACCAGGTAGTCCGGATCGAATCCAAGGTCGAGGCTTTCGGCAACCGCGGCGAGTTCAGGTTCATCCTCTGTCTGGTCAAAGTTGTTCGGCGGGTTGAGCTGCTCCTCGATGTAGGCGAGCAGGTCAGCGCGGGTCTGGATCCGCGTCAGGAGTTCCTCGGTCGGCCCGAAGGTGATGCGGTTGAGCACATGGGAGATGAGGGGCAGATCGTTTGAGCATTGCGGGTAGGTGTCGCAGGAGAGCTTTCCGGCCTCCGGCGGAAGCCCGCATTCAAAAGGTCCGGGGGCGGCAGGCTCGGCGCCGGCGCGGAAGAGGTAGGCGAGGCTGAAGACGCCATCGCTCAGGTCGACGGCCGAGTCGTTGTTGGTGTCGCCGGCGATCGTGC
>DODI01000504.1:0-3259 GCA_003509045.1 Planctomycetota bacterium
TGCATCTCCATTCGCATGCTGGTGGGAGCCATCATGAAGCCGGCATCGAGGATGTCTCGGGTGCTTGCCGTGGTCGAGCCGTCGAGGTTGCCATTCATCTCCATGATTCCGTAGCGGTAGGAAAGCATGACCTCGTCCGCCTGGTACGTATGGTCTCCCATGACACCGAGCGGGGAATTGTCGTCATGCCCCTGCCCAGTTGAGCCGTGTTCGTGCCCATCGGGATGGGCGTGCTCATCACAGTAGGCGGGACAAAGGAACAGGAGGATGGCCAGGGTGTAGAACACGCGACGAAGGTTTAGAGGAGACATATTGTCTTCCGATCGATAGAGGAAATATCCAAAATTCCCGGGGGCTCTTTCACCCCGGTTTCTTTTCCTTGCGGCCGAGGGAGCAACGAATATCGAGTTCAGCAATCGTTGATCAAGCTAAGAGGCTAAACGGCATTATGGTCGGGATCAAATGAGTAAACTGTTGATCAGGTCAGAATCTCGGTGATCACGGATCCATGCACATCGGTCAGGCGGCGCTCGAAGCCGTTGTGCAGGAAGCTCAGGCGCTTATGGTCAATGCCGAGCAGATGCAGAATCGTGGCGTGGAAGTCATATACCGAGCAGATCTTCTCAGCCGCCTTGTGGCCGAATTCATCGGACGCGCCGTAGCTGTAGGGAGCCTTGACTCCGGCTCCGGCCAGCCAGGTCGTGAAGCCGTAGGGGTTGTGGTCACGTCCGCTGGCGCCTTTCTGAAAGGTCGGCATCCTGCCGAATTCCGAGCACCAGACCACCAGGGTGTCCTCGAGCAGCCCCCTGTCCTTGAGGTCTCGAAGCAGGGCCGCCGCTGGCTGGTCGAGCACCGGGCCATGTTTGCTGTATTGATTCTTGAGCTGCTTGTGGCCATCCCAATTGCTGACGCCTTCGCCGCCTGTCTGGTAGGCGCCATTGAACAGCTGCACGAAGCGGACGCCTTTTTCGATCAGCTTCCGGGCGAGGATGCAATTGCGCGCGAAGGAAGCCTTGAGCTTATTGCTCGAATCATCGGCTCCGTACATCTTGAGGATGTGCGCGGGTTCCGAGGATATGTCGCTGACCTCCGGGACGCTGAGCTGCATTCTCGCGGCGAGCTCATAGCTCGAGATACGTGCCGCCAGTTCGCTGTCACCCGGGAATCTTCGCTGGTGGCGTTTGTTCAGTCCCTGCAGGAAGTCGAGGGTCGCCTTGTCGGAGCTGTCGCTGATCCCTGCCGGCCGCCGCAGGTTTCGGATCGGCTTGGAGGAGTTGAAGTCGACTCCCTGGAACGCCGCCGGCAGGAAGCCCGGTCCCCAGTTGTTGACGCTTGACTGGGGGGTGCCGCGCGGGTCAGGGATGGCCACGTAGGCCGGCAGGTCGGCGTTCGACGTGCCAAGGGCGTAGGTGAGCCAGGAGCCCATCGATGGGAACCCGTCGAGGGTGTAGCCAGTCGACATGAAGTTTTCCCCGGGGCCGTGCGTATTCGTCTTACTCGTCATCGAATGGATGAAACACATCTCATCGGCCAGCTCACCGAGATGAGGGACGAGCTCTGAGACCATCTTGCGGGACTTGCCGCGAGGCTTGAACTCCCACGGGCTCTTGATGAGATCTCCCTGCTCTCCCTGGAAGGTGACCACCTTGCCGCCCGGCATCGGCTTGCCGTGCCTCTTAACCAGCTCGGGCTTGTAGTCGAAGGTGTCGAGATGGCTGCAGCCTCCCGCGCAGAAAATCACGAGCACGTTGCGAGCGCGGGGTTTGAAATGAGGCTCTCGCCTGGCAAAGGGCCGCCGGGGATCTATCTCCGGTCGGATCGGCTTCCTGTCGGGGGTTGCCTTGGCTATGTCCTCCGAACCCAGCAGACCCTGGGAGTTGAGCAGCTGGGCCAGCGCGATCCCGCCCAGGCCAGAGCCCATGTTTCCCAGGAAGCTTCTCCTGTCGAGACTGTTATTTTCCTGTTTTTCTGTCATGGCTGCCGTTCTTCAGGGAATAAAGACAAACTCGTTGCTATTAAAGAGGGCCCTGCAGAGGGCCTGAAGGCCGTGTTCACTTACCAGCCTCTGGCTTTCCTTTGCCTCCCCGGGGTCCGGTTTCCTGCCGAAGCACAGCTCGAAGGCGAGTCGTATCCTGTTGGTATTTTCCGGGCCAGCCTCCAGCTCGAGCCGTTTCTGAAGCAGCCCGGCTACCTGGAGGACAAAGGCGCTGTTAAATAGGTTCAGCGCCTGGATCGGCGTTGTAGAGCGGGACCGTTTCGAGATGACCTGGCTGGCATCCGGGCAGTCGAAGGCGCCGAATACAGACTCATGTTCCTGGCGAACCTTGATCATGTAGACCATTCGGCGATAGTCTCCGGGCCCGTATTTCTCCTTCGGAAAGAAATGATTGACGTTTTCGGGGACCACCTTGAAACCGTTGAAGCCGGGGCCGCCCATGGTCAGGTCGAGGACGCCCGAGGCCTGGAGGAGACTGTCACGAATCGCCTCGGCTTCCATTCGCCTGGGGGGGAATCTCCAGAGCAGGGCGCTCGCGGAGTCCAGCTCCAGCCCTTCTTTTCGAGGCCTGTTATCCTGCTGAAAAGTACTCGATAGCAGCAGCAGGCGGTGGATGTGCTTGAGCGACCAGTTGTTTTCCATCAGCTCCGTGGCGAGCCAGTCAAGCAGGAGAGGATGGCTCGGTCGGGCGCCGTTGCGGCCAAAGTCGTTCGGGGTGGTTACGATTCCAGCTCCGAAATGATGCATCCAGATCCTGTTTACCATAACCCTGGCGGTGAGAGGATTCTTTCTGGCGCTCAGCCAGCGGGCGAAAGCCAGTCGCCGCTCCTGTTCTGGAGCGTTCTTCGGCATTTGAAAACCGCTCAGCACCTCGACCGCGCCGGGCTGCATTTCCTCTCGTTTCTGTAGAGGATCGCCGCGGTAGAGACGGTAGGTCGGCCCGGGCTGCGCGAAGGTGCCGACGTAGGCTTTTACGGGTTTGCCGGCGGCGAGCTGTCTCCGGCGCGCTACGGCCTGTTTCAACGAGGCGATGACCTTTTCCCCGGATTTCTTGTGGAAGGCGAAGCGAGGCGACGGGATCTTCAGAGCTTCGGCTCCAGCACGATCTCCTGAACTGGCGACCAGCTGAAGATCGGACTCCTCCAGGCCGACCTCGATCCTGTAGCGGACAGCTACCCGGTCGCTGAATCTGCCCTCGCGGTCCCGGCCCCATTCGACTCGATCGATCAGCGCCGGCGAGGGGAGCTCGAGCTGGACCCATCC
>DODI01000571.1:0-2531 GCA_003509045.1 Planctomycetota bacterium
TGTCGATCACGCGCCTCTCCTTGTCGGGTTGCCCGGGGGACTGCACGAGTGGCTCTCAGCCGCAGCCGCCTTCTTTAACGGCGGCCGCGGCCTGCTGCCCGCGCAGACCGAGGTGGGGCCATGGACAGCTTACCTGGTGCTGGCGGTGCTGGCGATGCTCGCCCTCCAGAGACTGACTGGCTATCGTTGAGATCTTTCCGCTCATGAAACAACATCTAATACTCTTCCTGATCTTCTCCTTGCCGCTGCCTTCGGGACGGCTGGCCCTGGGAGATGACTGGCCATCTTTCCGGGGAGGCGTCTTCCGCCGAGGCAGTGTCGATAGCACCGCTGCTTTTCACAGACCCTCTCTCGCCTGGCGGTCGATGAACAAAGATCACATCTCGCCGGCCTACGCTTCGTCGCCTGCGATTGTCGGGGGCCGGGTTTTCGTGGGGCTTGCCGAGCAGTCCGTCTTCAGCGCGACCGGCCGGGTGCTCTGCTTTGACCTTGCCAGCGGGAAGCAGTCCTGGGAGGCGGAGACCCGCTACCCGGTTTTTTCTTCTCCCGCCGTCAGCGGCGGGAAGGTCTTCGTGGGCGAGGGCTTTCACCAGGACTCTGATTGCAGCCTCTACGCCTTTGCTGCGGCCTCGGGGAAGAAGCTCTGGAGTTTTACGACTGGCAGCCATCTGGAGTCCAGTCCCCATGTTGCGGACGGAAGGGTCTTCTTTGGAGCGGGGGATGACGGCGTCTACTGTCTCGATTCCGCGGATGGACGAAAGCTCTGGCACCAGGGTGGGCTGCATGTCGACATCTCTCCCTTACTCTCAGGCGGGTTGGTGTACGCGGGGTCGGGCTACGGCAAGCTGGAGGCCTTCGCGCTGGACGGACGGTCGGGCGCCTTTGCCTGGAGAACGCCAGTGAAGCTGCCGGCCTGGGGAGCGCCGGTTCGACTCGGAAACAGGATTGTTTACGGCCTCGGCAATGGCAACTTCACCGAGAGTGCTGAGAAGCCAGCCGGCGCGGTGTTGTGCCTCTCGGCCGCGACCGGGAAGCTGGCCTGGCGAAGGGAGCTGCCCGATGGGGTTCTGACCGCGGTTGTCGCCGGCAGGAAGGCGCTCTTTGTCGGCTGCCGGGATGGAAGGGTCTATTCGCTCAATCCGGCTTCGGGCGAGCTTCTCTGGAGCGCGGCCTGCGGCGCGGGGGCCGTGGTTTCATCTCCCCTGCTCGATTCCGCGGAGCGGGCTCTCGTGGTAGCCTCTACAGGGGGGCTGCTCCACGGACTGGCGCCCGCGAGCGGCCGCAGGCTCTGGTCGCTCGAGCTGCGGAAGCTGCTCGGAGAGGAGGAGGGGCCACAGGTCTATTCCTCGCCCGCCGCCGGAGGCGGCAGGCTGGTCCTCGGGACGATGTCGGGGAGCCTGCTTGGCTTCACTTTTGATGGAAGCGATTGATCTCCTGGGTGCGAAAAAAAGTCATGAATAACGAAACCTACCGCCGGGACAGGTCCTATCGCTGGAACTACAGGAACGGTCCCAGCTTCAAGGGTCCCTTTCCGAGAATTACGGACGCATCACAGAAGGAATTCTTCGGTTCGAAGGTGAACTCCCGGCTCGGTGTCGCCGCGGGGATCCTGCTGAATTCCAGGTGGGTTGAGTGCTATTCCCGCCTGGGCTTCGACATACTTACCTACAAGACCGTGCGCAGCTCCGAACGGCCATGCTATCCCCTTCCCAATTGGGTCTTTGTCGAGTCGGTCAACGACCTTGAGCCTGGTTCCGACGAGATCCTGCGAAAGGCGAGAAGACGCGCGCGTGATCCGGCCGAGGTCACCTCGGCAGTCTGTTTCGGGATGCCCTCGCAGCCTCCCGAGGTCTGGAGAAAGGATGTGAGGCGCGCTCGCGGGAAGCTGCGCCGCGGTCAGCTTCTGGTTGTCAGTGTCGTCGGGACTCCCGCCGAGGGTGGGGGCGAGGCTTCCCTGGTGGAGGATTTCTGCCGCTGTGCGCGCTGGGCAGACGAGGCCGGAGCCGACATTGTCGAGGCCAACTTCTCCTGTCCGAACGTCTGCACCGCCGAGGGCTCCATCTACCAGGCGCCCGGAGCCTCCGGCCGGCTGGCCCTGGCGTTGAGGGAGGCTCTCCCCTCGACACCTCTCTTCATCAAGAGCGGGCATTTCAACGACCGGCGAAAGCTCAACCGCTTCTACCAGTCCGTGGCTGGGAGCGCGGACGCGGTCGTGCTGGTGAACGGAGTTTCGAGACGTGTTCTTGGAGAGGGTGGCCGGCCTGTCTTCGGGGCATTTGAGCGCGTTGGGATTCTCGGCAGGGCGATTCACCCGGCGGCGGTTTCGAATGTCAGTGCGGCTGTGGAATACTGTGCAGGGAAGAGCCTGGAGGTGAAGACGATTGCAGTGGGCGGCGTGACCGGCATCGAGGATCCCGGGCCCTTCTTCGAAGCGGGCGCCTCCGGTGTGGTCATGGGCGGTGCCCCCATGCTGGATCCTCTCCTCGCGGACAGGATGAAGCGGGACCATCCGGACTGGTAGGGGGTTGTCG
>DODI01000571.1:2899-3042 GCA_003509045.1 Planctomycetota bacterium
TTCGAGCATCTTCTCGATCTTCTGTTCCATCTCGGGTACGTGGGCAACGTTGAAGCCCACCGATCTGCCCCGGATGATGCCCTTGTGATCAATCCAGAAGCTGGTGGGAGATGAGACCACCCCGTAGAGCTTCGGGCTGATCT
>DODI01000378.1:0-180 GCA_003509045.1 Planctomycetota bacterium
GTGGCGCCCCCAGCGTTCACCGTAGCTCGCGGAGGAGAGGAGACGGTCGATGACCTTTTCCCACGCGCCTGGCGAATCATCTTTTTCGAAGGAGTATAGCTCCTGCGGGGTCGGGGGCAGACCGAGGAGGGCGAAGGTGGTTCGTCTGAGCAGCTTGCCCCGCCGGGCCGGTTGGGAGGG
>DODI01000378.1:481-3865 GCA_003509045.1 Planctomycetota bacterium
CCCCCGCCGGGCCGGTTGGGAGGGGGTCATTCCGGAGCTTTTCAGACGTCTGAGAACGAAGAGATCGATCGGATTGATTGCCCACTCGGTGGTGTCGTCGGGTGGTCCCGGATCCCGGATTTTCCGGAAGGCCCAGTGGGAGGCAGGATCGTTCTTTTGCACCGCGGCTCCAGGGTTGTCTTCAGGCTGCTCCGGCCACGGGGCCCCTGCGGTGATCCAGTCGCTGAGAGCTTTGATCTCTGCTGGAGGAAGCCTCTTCTTGGGCGGCATCTTGATCTCGCCGGTGTGTCGAACAGCGGCCATCAGGCGTCCCTGTCCCGGTTTTCCGGGAATGATGACCGGCCCATCCTCGCCCTTTGCAAGCAGGGCCGTTCTCTGGTCAAGACGAACTCCGCCCTTGCTGGCTTTTCCCCCGTGGCATTTGAAACAATTCTCAGCGAGGATCGGCCGGATGCGGTTTTCAAAGAAGGTTTCAGCTTCCTGTCCGGGCGATCGGGAGGCGAGGCAGATTGAGAGCAGGACGCCTGCTAGGGCTATGAGTCGGGATGAAATGCGTGTGCTCAGGGGCGTATCGAGTTGCATGACAACGGCATCGTATCACCCCGCAGCCCACTTATGTAGGGCAAGCATTAACTTCATGCAGGAACCAAGGTAAGTGAAGAACCTTTTTATCAGCACGAATGAATATCCCCGATGCTTTGTTTTTTATCGACCGACTGTGCGATACAATCGCTCGCTTGTTTTTCGCCCGCTCCGAGAGTTTGTTTGAGGGCGGTATTCCACAGCATTCGTGTTTTTTCATAGGTCGGTTAATAATAATGAGTCATTTGATTGAGCCGCACGGCGGTGAGCTTGTAGAGCTGGTTGTAGAAGGAGAGCAAGCGGAGGAACTGAAGAACCAGTCCAAGAATTGGCCTTCCTGGGACCTCTCTGCCCGCCAGATGTGCGACATCGAGCTGTTGCTCAACGGAGCCTTTTCACCCCTTCGCGGTTTTATGAATCGTGCGGACTACGAGTCCGTCTGCACCACCATGCGTCTCGCCGACTCGACGGTCTGGCCGATTCCTATCACCCTCGCGGTCTCCGAGGAGTTCGCGGGTTCGCTCTCTTCCGGAGACAAGGTGGCCTTACGAGACCCGGAGGGGGTCATGCTGGCGGTGTTGAACGTGGAAGATATCTGGAAGGCCGACAAGCAGGCCGAGGCGGCGGGAGTCTACGGGACCGAGGACACCTTTCACAAGGGAGTCGCCTATCTTCTGAACGATACGCCCGACTGGTATCTCGGCGGCGAGGTACAGGGAGTCCAGCTTCCCTTTCACTACGATTCAAGAAGTCTCCGTCTGAGCCCCAAGGGCATCCGGCGGGAATTCGACAGGTTCGGCTGGCGCAAGGTCATCGCTTTCCAGACCCGCAATCCGATGCATCGGGCGCACTTCGAGCTGACCATGCGTTCGATTCGCGAGCACGAGGCGAATCTCCTCCTTCATCCGGCGGTGGGAATGACCAAGCCGGGTGACATTGATCACTATACCAGGGTGAGGTGCTACCAGGCGCTGCTCCTTCACTATCCCCAGCACACGGTCTACCTCTCACTGCTTCCCCTGTCGATGAGGATGGCCGGGCCCAAGGAGGCTCTCTGGCACGCGATCATCAGGAAGAACTACGGCTGCACGCATCTCATTGTCGGCCGCGACCATGCCGGCCCGGGAGCGGATGAATCGGGCAAGCCCTTCTACGGGCCCTATGATGCCCAGGAGATCCTGAATGAGTACCAGGAAGAGGTGGGCATGAAGATGGTGCCGTTCTCGATGTTGACCTATGTCGAGGACAAGGACGCCTACATGACTGAAGACGAAATTCCCGAGGGCTCCAGGACCCTCAGTATCTCTGGGACAGACCTGCGCGATCGCCTGACCAAGGGCCGCGAGATTCCAGGCTGGTTCACCTTTCCCGAGGTGGCCCGGGAGTTGAGGAAGACCTACCCGCCCCGTCACCGCCAGGGATTCACGATATTTTTCACCGGTCTGTCGGGTTCCGGGAAGTCGACCATAGCCAACGCCTTCATGGCCAAGTTGCTCGAAACCGGTGGACGGCCGGTAACCCTTCTCGACGGCGATATCGTTCGCAAGAATCTTTCCTCGGAGCTGGGTTTTTCGAAGGAACACCGCAACCTCAATATCCAGAGGATCGGCTTTGTCGCCAACGAGATCTCGAAGAATGGCGGTATCGCGATCTGCGCGCCCATCGCTCCATACGACGAGGTCAGGCAGCAGGTCCGCTCGCTGATCGAGCAGCGTGGAGGATTCATACTTGTTCACGTGGCGACTCCCCTGGAAGTTTGTGAGGAGCGCGACCGCAAGGGACTCTACGCCAAGGCGCGGGCTGGGATCATCAAGGAGTTCACCGGGATCTCCGACCCCTATGAAGCGCCGGAGAACGCAGAGGTTGTCATCGACACGACGGCCTGCCTGCCGGAAGAGGCGGCCCAGAAGATCCTTCTCTACCTCGAGCGTGAAGGTTTCGTCGGGACAGAGGACTGAGGTCCGGACCCGGGCGTCAGTCGAGCAATTCCCTGAGCTTCTCGATGCCGATGTTGGCGCCGCAGATGACGATGGCGATTCGTTTGCCCTTGTAGTCGTCCCGGGTTTTCAGGAAGGCTGCGAGGGCGACTCCCGCGGAACCTTCGATCAGCATGCGGTGGCCCGAGATAAAGTCGCGCATGGCGGAGCTGATTTCAGCTTCGCTGACGAGGATGGATCGGTCGATGACCTTTTTGCAGATATCGAAGGTGATGGCGCCTGGCTCGACGCCGCCGGCGGTGGCGTCCGAGAGGGTTTGATCGCACGGTACGTCGATGATCTCGCCCGCCTCGAGGCAGGCATGCATAGCCGGAGATGCGGCGGGGGAGCAGGCCACGACCTCGGTCGCTGGACTTGTTGCTTTCAGGTAGGTTCCCATTCCGGCGATGAGGCCGCCGCCGCCAACCGAGATAAATACGGCGTCCAGGTTTTCAGCCTGTTCAAGAAGCTCCACGGCGACGGTTCCCTGCCCGGCGACGATGTGCTGGTCGTTGTAGGGGGAGACATAGGCCAAGCCGTTTTCCTGGGCCAGGGACCGGGCGTAGACCTCGGTTTCGAGACAATCATCGCCGTGGTGTTTCACCTCAGCTCCATAGCTCTCGATCAACTCGACCTTCGAGGGGGAGGCATAGGTGGGGACACAGACGGTTACGGGGGAGCCGACACGGCCTGCTCCGAAGGCGCAGGCCGCGCCATGGTTGCCCGAAGATGCCGCGATGATGCCGCGCTTCCGCTCCCCCGGATCAAGTGAGCAGAGCTTGTTCAGTCCGCCGCGGGCCTTGAAGGATCCCGTCACCTGGTAGTT
>DODI01000378.1:4254-10152 GCA_003509045.1 Planctomycetota bacterium
CGCTGCAGCGGGGTCTCGCGCAGCTGGCCGCTGATCGTGTCCCGGGCGCTCAGGATGTTATCTTTCGTCGGCATTGCTTCCCCCAGTTTGCGCTTTTACCGGTTCGCGGTCGAGAGTTCCCGGGAAAACTGAAAGTGGTAATATTCGGCAGGTTGTTGCTTTCATGGGGTCTTTTTCCGCTTAGAGTGCTGCTTCTGCGGGAGAACAGTTTACACACGGTTGCGATTTTCGTCCCCCTCGCTGGATTCCTGCGGCCCATTTACAGCCGGATTCAATCCTATGAACACTCCCTCTATCGAAATACTCGAATCTGTAGAGACCCCGATCGGTCTGCTCTGCCTGCGTCGAAGGGAGCTGCTGTCGCGGCCCGGAACCATGGTTACCGAGGTCACCCTCGAACACGAATTCCTCATGAGCAGCTACAATACCGCGAGCGAGGCGGCTCTGGCCAGGCTCGGCATTGAGTGGCATGGAGGCCAGAATCTGGCGATCCTTGTTGGCGGCCTCGGTCTCGGTTATACCGCCCAGGCCGCGCTGGATTGTTCCCAGGCAGGAAGAGTCGGCGTGATCGAGTTCCTGCCCGAGGTCATCTCCTGGCTGTCCAGGGATCTTATTCCCCTGGCTGGAAGGCTGCTCAACGAACCTCGATTTTCTGTCAAACAGGATGATTTTTTTCGGTATCTCGGGGCTCCAGCCGAGAATCGCTATGACATCATCCTTGTCGATATAGACCACTCGCCAGATGAGAACCTCGATTCGGAGAACCTGGATTTCTATACGGCCGCGGGCTTGCTCCAGGTTCGTGGTCACCTCGAGGAGAAGGGGGTGCTGGCGGTCTGGTCGAGCGCTCCAAATGAGAGCTTTGTCTCGTCTCTATATGAGGTGTTTTCCGAGGTGAAGACCGAAAGGGTTGAGTGGCATAATGAACTTATCGACGAGGACCAGTGTGACCTGGTCTTCCTGGCCCGGCGATGAGCCGGGATGTGATTCTCACAACATCGCGAACCAAGTGCGGGATATCCAAATGAACAGGCGTAACACGATTCTGAGTTTTTTATGCGTATGCAGTATTCTGGCGACCGTGTCGATTGTCGGCCTTGGAGATGATGAGCCGAAAGCCGCTCCAAGGGCGTTCATCGATGGAACAGGCGAAGGGTGGAAGGCCCTGGGGCCGGCGGATTTCATTAACGTCAATTGCGCCAAAGACACGTGGACCTGGAATGACGGCGTTCTTCACTGCAAGGGGAGGCCCGTTGGAGTCATGCGCTATGAGAAGCAATTGACTAATTTTGAGGTGGTGCTCGAGTGGCGGCATATGCGCAATGCCGGGAACTCGGGTTTCTTTGCCTGGATTCCGGAGGCCTCTCTCAACAGGCTCAAGCCCGGGCAACTCCCCCAGGGGATCGAAGTGCAGATTCTGGACCTTGGGTACGCTGAATCGTACGAGAAGCAGCACAAGAAGAAGTCCGACTGGTTTACCTCTCATGGAGATGTTTTTCCCACCCAGGCATCGAAGATGAAGCCTTTTCCGCCGGTGGCTCCTAATGGCAAGCGCAGCTTTCCAACGAAGAATCTGACCCGTGGAGTGAAGCAGTGGAACCATTACTATATTCGCTGTATCAATTCCGAAGTTCGACTCTGGGTTAATGGCGAGGAGGTTTCAGGAGGTACAAGCTGTTCTCCTGGAACAGGTTATATGGCCATAGAGTCCGAAGGTTCACCCATTGAGTTTCGGAATATAAAGCTCAGAGAGCTTCCCTGAGGCTTTTATAGAATCGATCGAGGGGGGCTGATAATGATCAATAAAGAGATTTCCCGCATGGTTCCGGGATCTCCAAGGCAGGTTTTATTATTTGAATCGTGAAAGAATCAGGCGAATAAACTAAAGCCAAAGCCCGGAAATTAGGTATAGTACCTGACCACTCAATATGAGTGGCGTACGTGGTCTTACGCATTAGGACCAGATTTTATTTCTTAAGGAGTATTTCGGATGGCTGAGGGAACGATTAAGAAACTGATTAGCGCCAAGGGATTTGGATTTATTGGACCGGCAGACGGTTCTGATGACGTGTTCTTCCATTCCTCTGGGATTGAGAATGCCAGCTTTGAGGAACTGCAGGAAGGTCAGTCTGTAGAATTTGAACTGGGAGATGGCCCCAAAGGTCCGAGAGCGGAGAATATTCGGGTCGTCTGACACCTGGATAAATATTAAGTAAAATGAGGACCGGGCAATGTGCCCGGTCCTTTTTTTTGATGGCAGGCAGGAGTCCTCAGCGATCAAGACGCGCCGCGGGATCCTGTTGGAAATAGGCCTTCAACTGTTCGTAGAGCTCGGGACGCTTTTTCCGCATCTGCCGGGGCTTCTCGAAGAAGGTCTCGGTAGAGACCGCGAAGAACTCTGCCGGGTTGGTGGCGCCGTATTTATTAAGAACAGTCTTCTTTCCCCTTCGGTCCATGTCGACCAGCTTTTCGTATTCTTTCGTCATGATCTGGACCCAGGCGGCATGCTGCTTTCTGCAGTTCAGAGGCGGGGTTCCATCGACGAAATCATCCAGCATGTCCAGCTTGTGGGCGAACTCGTGGATGACGACGTTTCGGCCATCCTGCCAATTGGCTCCACCTTGTCGGGCGCTCTGCCAGGAGAGAGCGACAATATTGATATCGGAGTGGGCGGTGCCGAGAACCTCTGTTTTGCCCTCGATGACAACCCCGCCCGGTCCGCGTCTTCGAGAGGAGACCTTGTAGGTGGTCGGGTGAATGAGGATCTCATCAACCCCCCGGTAGAAATGATGCTCGATTCCAAGGAGGGGAAGGGCGGCCTGCGCCGCGATCGTTACCTTGACCTCGTCCGTGACCTCAAAACCATCAAGTCCTCGCCAGCTCTTGTTTTCGACGAGGGTGCAGGTGTAGGAGAGAAGGCGTTTCTTCTCTGCTTCTGTAAGCGTGGAGTAAAAAGGTAGTGATTCGACCCAGGGCAGCCAGTTGCCTGGGAACTCTTCGCGAAGGACCACGGGTTCGGAGCTTTGCGGGTTTCCAGCGAATCTCGCGAGCTTTCGTAACAGGTTGATCAGGAAATCGAGCATTTTACTCTTCATACAAAGCAATAGGTCGCTTCCTGAAACTAACAGTTCAACGACAGCTATGGAAGCCAGCCGGTCAATTAACTTCTCCTGCCGGCCTCTGGAACCGTTGTGCTTTCGTACGATACTATAGGGCCTGTACCCGTTTTACCTGGGAAGTTCCATGCAAGGAGTTCGAGATGAAGCTGTCGGTGTTCTTGAAAGGCTTCCCATTTAAGAAGGCTCTTGTTGCTGTCCTTCTGGCCCTTCTGCTCTTGCAGAAAATTGCCCTCAGGGCCGATCCGTTCCTCCATAGCTTCAAACGCCTGGTTCTCTCCGATCAGTTCTTCAGCGAGGGAGCCTGTTTCGCTGATATCGATGGAGATGGATCCCGGGATGTCATTTCTGGACCCTATTGGTATGCGGGACCCGGCTTTCGGCAGCGCCACGCCTACGCTCCGGCGGCCACGCTGGACATCAGGGGCTACTCCGAGTTCTTTTTTTCTTTTGCCTACGATTTCAACAGTGACGGATTAGTGGACATCCTTGCTGTTGCCATGCCGGGGCGGGTGGCTCATTGGTATGAAAATAGCGGCCGCAAGGACGGTCACTGGAAGAGGCACGCCGCGATCGACGATGTAGGAAACGAATCGCCGGCTTTCGTCGATTTGACAGGCGACGGCCGTCCGGAGCTGGTCTGTTGCCGGGGCGGAGCCTTTGGCTATGCCGGGCCCGCTGTGGAGAAACCGCGGGCCGCTTGGAGGTTTACACCTATTACCCCGGTACGCGGCTACGGGGGATTTACGCACGGTCTCGGGGTGGGAGATGTCGATGGGGATGGACGGCTTGATCTGCTTGAGACCACTGGCTGGTGGCGCCAGGGGGAAAAGCCAGGGGAGCTCTTCGAGTTTCACCCGGTTCGTTTCGCGCGGTCAGGTGGCGCTCAGATGTTCGCCTACGACTTTGACGGAGATGGCGACAATGACGTGCTCTCGGTCCAGAACGCCCACGGTTACGGGCTGAGTTGGTTCGAACAGCTTGTCGGACCAGATGGGGAACGGAGTTTCCGGGAGAGCCCAATCATCACGAGCCGGCCGGCTGACAGTCCCTACGGCCTTAGCATATCCCAGATGCATGCTGTGGCTCTTGTGGATATCGATGGGGATGGGCTCCTGGATATCGTTACGGGCAAGAGGTTCTGGGCCCACGCGGGTGGAGATACAGGCTCTCAGCAGTTGCCGGTTCTCTACTGGTTCAAGACCATCCGCTCGCCTTCGGGTGTCAGCTTCGAACCCTGGCTGGTAGATGATCGCTCCGGCGTGGGTACCCAGCTGGTGGTTGGCGACGTCAGCGGTAACGGCCTGTCCGATATCGTGGTGGGCAGCAAGATGGGAACCTATCTGATGCTGAACGAGGCTCGTGAGGTTACCGCGGAGCAGTACCACCAGGCCCGTCCGAAGAGGCGCAGGGAAATGGCGCACACTCCCGGAACGCATCTCTTCTCTAATCACGTGCGTCCGACGCATCCTAAGACTCCTGCTGAGGAGCTCGCGAGCTTTACTTTTCCGGAGGGCTTTCACGTCCAGCTCTTTGCCAGCGAGCCGCAGATCAATAAACCACTGAATCTCGCCTTCGACACCCGCGGACGCCTGTGGGTCAGCAATACTCTTGAGTATCCACACCCCGTGGGACTCGAAAAGAAGGGGCGCGATACCATCAGGGTTCTCGAGGATACCGATTTCGATGGTCGCGCGGACAAGGTGACCACCTTCGCCGATGGCCTGAACATACCGATGGGACTCTATCCCTACGGAGATGGAGTGGTCTGCTTCAGCGTTCCCAATATCTGGTATCTTCGGGACACAGATGGAGATGGCCGGGCAGACCTGCGTCAGAAACTATACGGTCCCCTGGGCTATGAGCGTGACACCCACGGCATGTGCAATTCCTTCACCCGGGGTCTCGACGGTTGGCTTTACGCCTGTCACGGTTTCAGCAATATCACCGAGGTCGCCGGTACTGACGGGCACCGGATTCGTCTGCATTCCGGCAACGTGTTTCGCATGCGCCTCGACGGTTCGCGAGTGGAGCGATTCTCCAATGGCCAGGTCAACCCCTTCGGTCTCGCATTTGATCGCTTCGGCGATTTTTTCAGCGCGGATTGTCATACGAAACCTCTCTCCCTGCTTATCCAGGATGGCTACCACGAGTCCTTTGGCGCTCCGCACGATGGTCTCGGGTTCGTGCCTGCGATTATGAATCACAACCACGGTTCAACGGCGATTTGCGGGGTAGTGCTTGGCTCCTCGACGGCCTTCGGCAACCTCTACTCCGACAGTGCTTTCGGAGGCAACGTCACGACCTGCCGCATCAACCGCAACACCCTGGTACGCAATGGCTCGAGTCTCCGGGCGCGCGAGGAGCCGGACTTCCTGGTTTCCGGTGATCCCTGGTTTCGACCCGTCTATCTGCAGGCGGGTCCGGACGGGGCTCTCTATGTCGCGGATTTCTACAATAAGATCATTGGCCACTACGAGGTTCCCCTCACTCACCCGGGGCGTGATCGACATCGTGGCCGGATCTGGAAAATTTCCTACAGAGGATCTGATCTCCGTCGAGATGTTCGCGCGGCCGCTTCGGGGTACGGCGCTGGGGGAAACCTGGGGCAACTGCCGATCAAGAAGCTCTTGGGGGAGCTCAGCTCCCGGCAACTGGCGCGCCGGACCCTGGCGCTGGATGAGCTTGAGCGACGTCCGGTTATGGAAGCGATTCGCGAGCTGCGGGCCCGGCTGCCGGGCGAGGGCGGGTTGTGGCGGGCTTATGCCTATCGAGCCCTGGG
>DODI01000283.1:0-5432 GCA_003509045.1 Planctomycetota bacterium
AAGACCCCGCATTGCTTGTCAAAGCGGCACCAGGCCCAGTCAGCATCCTGTCCCGTGATCGGGTGGATGCGTGTTTTCTTCTTCCCTGTCCTCAGGTCAAAGGCCCAGGGCTCGGCGTGGATCGTATCGCCGACAATCACCGGCCGGGTGCGATGGTTGGTAAACTTATACCAGAGCAGGTCCCCCGTCTTGCCGTCGTAGGCTGTCAGGGCGCGAACCTTGTAGCCTCCTCCGTTCCAGACGCCCCAGCCCTTATCCGCCCGGCTGGCGGAGCCGATCACGAAGATGCCGTTTCGGGCGTAGACATCGAGGAAGACGTAGGGATTGTAGTGACGCTTGCCGCCGAAGCCGACCGAGCGCATCCACTTGCCGCCGCAATTGCTGATGTCGACGCCGGTGCGGTAGAGAATCTTCCCGGTCTTCGCATCGACAGCCGTCAGCTGCTGGATATCTCGTTCCTTCACCTGGCCCTCGAACTCCTTGAGCAGCTCGGGAGACTGGGTCTGGAAATAGACTCTCATCTGGGAGATCGCGTTGGCCCGCATCTCCTCGCTCACCTTGCCTCCCAGCGCGAAGATCAGGCCGTCGCTCATCGCCATGGTACCGCTGACCCGCTGGTCCTCCTTCGCGTTCGGCCCTCCGAGTTGCCAACGTATATTGCCCTTGCCGGATTCCATCTCAGTAGCGAAGAGACCGTTGGCCGCCGCTCCGTAGACGGTCTTCTCATCCTGCGCAACCGCGAACCATCCCCAGGTGACATCCTTACCGAAGGGGGTCAGGAAAGATTTCTCGTGCTTGCCTGTGAGCAGGTTGATCTGCAGAAGTACCTTGCCGTAGTGGGCGTAGACATGAGTGTCGCTGACGCCGAGGTTGGCCCCGATATTGGCGGCATCGAGCTTCCAGAGATGGCGCCCGGTATACTGATCGCAGCCCTGGAGTGAATTTGGCTCCGGCACGACGAGGATCCCGTTCTTGATGAGCGAGGTGTGTTTTCCCGGGACCTTGATCGTCGGGGTCCCGTACCAGAGCACCCCGAGGGGAGCCTTCAGCACCAGGTCCTGGCTGCAGCTGGTGTTGCCCGCATCTCCATGCATCTGGGTCCAGCCGCCGCCATTTTCAAGCGGAGGACGCAGCCGCAAGGCCCACTCTCCACCGCTGGTCACGACCTTCCACCCTTTCTGCGCGGTGACGCCAGCCCAGTCCTCCAGGGTCCTCCGTTCGTGGGCGCCGCCCAGCATCGCGATTCCGCGGATGGGCTTGAGCATGCGTGACCAGTCCTCCGTATCCTTCGGCAAAGCTCCGCCAGAGACCGTCGCTTCGGAAACGATCAGATCGGCGAAGAAGGACGGGTAGGGCAGCTTCTCGCCCGCGGGACGAAGCCAGCTGGCGATTCGCCGCACGTTCAGCCCGGCCTGGGCGTACATCCGGCGGGCCTTCATCATGGCCGCCTCGTCATCGAAGACGGCGCAGATCTCGAGATTTGTTCTCCGGGCGAGCTCCAGCGGCAGCTGGCCATCCATACAGTCCAGCACCAGGCCGTAGCCATCCTTGATGCCGCTCTCCCTGACAATCACATCGGCCGCGGCGGCCATGGCGCCATCGACCCCGGCCGGCTTCTCCTCGACCTTCTCAACGATCTCGCCAGGGCCACCGCCTTGAGCGGAGAACGCATAGATCGTGCCGCTGCGAGTGCCGACAAAGAGCCGGCCATTGGCGACGACCAGTTGGTTGGCCCGCTCAGGAACATCGAACGACCAGAGGAGCTTCCCATCTTTGTAGTTACGTGCGTAGATCCCGGAACCGACACCCTTCTTAGGATCGGAATCAAAGGCCGTGTGGAAGAGAACATCTCCGGCCATGACGACAGCCGCGTGGTCGGGATCGTAGCGGAAAATGACCGGGTAGCCGTAGCCCGCCTTCATCCGCGTCCCGACGCCCGAGTCATAGTCAGTCCAGCGACCGGGAGTCTCCGCGCTCCAGACACCCTTTCTGCTCTGGTGCTCATTCTTGGTCTCCCAGGCGGTCGAGCCGGCATACCTCACGCCATCCCGCTCAACCCCGAAGAGGGGCCAGAAGATCCGGGTCCAGGGACTGTTGGAGTCGATCTTCGGCGCCTCTGGATCATTCGGGTCCGGCCAGTGGGTAAAGAATCCATCGGAGCGCCGGAAGGAGGTGGGCGCTCCGTAGGGCATGTTGGAATAGCCTCGAAAATCCTTCGGCACCCAGATCTGGTCCCGGGTGACCATCAGGTGTCCGCCGGGTGCCAGGTTGGACTGGCCGCTGTCTTCCGACTGGGTATCATTGCGCCACTTGAGCTTGCCGGTGTTCGCATCGAGGGTGTAGACATAGGTGCCCTCGTGCGGAAAGACCCCGGCGGAGAAATACGCTTCGCCCTTATCGACCAGCACATCGGTACGAACCGGCCAGACCGAGATCATCTTTCCATAGGAAAGAAACTGACGGGTCGCCGGCGCGGCCTGGAACTTCCAGATCAGCTTGCCGGTCTTCGCCTCGAGGCAATAGGCCCATCCATCCTCGCTGCCGAAGTAGAGCTTGCCCTCCCAGAACATCGGCGTGCGATAGATCCCCGCGCCGGAAAAATACTCCCAGTTCTTCTTAGCCGTCGCGGCGTCCAGCGAGACCACCCGACCCTCCACCGAGCTGGTGAAGTAGACGCTGTCGCCGGCGGAGATGATCGGCAGGTTGTACTTGCTGCATTCGGGAAAACCCGCGCGCGTCGGATCGCGCGTCGGAACGGGCGCGTGCTTCGACTGGCGGGACTTGAAGGCCCAGACCTGTTTGAGGGGAAGCTGTAGCTTCTCAGGAGTGACCGCCCGGCGAAGCCTGTCCCTGCGGTAGGTCGGCCAGTCGGCCCCTGGAAGGGAGACCGTAAGAAAGAGCAGCACAAGAACGAAGGACGCGCGAAGTCGGTTCATGTCGCTTCTCCTGGCGGGAAGTGGCGGAAAAAGCCTCTAAAAATAACTACCTCTACCGCGCAGTCTATTCGCGAACGACCTTTCTGACCAGAAAAAGAGAGACTCCCCCTCTTCGTTTCCCCCGGCTGCCTACTCGTCTTCGTTGCCTGCCGGTCCAGTCGGAGTAATATCGATGGGCGGAATGAGATCTCCAAGGCCGATCACATTGTTGGATTCAATGCGAAGCTGAACCGACTGGGATCCATCATCACCCACCTCGACATGATGGAATACCCCCGTTCCACCCCCCATTGCATCACTCAGTCCACGCTCGTTCTCGGACAGATCAAGGTAGGCCCGGGCCTGGTCCTGATCGAGAAACTGCACGAACTCGTTGTCCAATTGCTCACCGAGATTCTTTCTCTGCTGCTCCATGTTCTTCACGTGCGCCGCGATCTCCTCAGGATTTTCGATCTCCCAGAAGGACTTGCCCTCCGGTCCCTTATGCAGCAGGTCGGCCTCCTTACGGTAATGTTTGAGGATCTCATGGTATTTGTCCTTCTGTCCATCACCCAGGTCAAGCTTCCCGGCCAGCGAGTTGACCCGAAAATTGTAGGCTCCATAGGGCCCCTTGAACAGCTCACGCCGCTCTGTCTGCCTCCGGCGCTGGAGATTCTTCTGAAACTTGCGGTCATCCTCGATAATGCCCGTGACGTACTGCCGAACATCCTCCTCGCCGCCTTTCAATTCGAGGAGGGCGGCCAGGCGCTCCCCGGTGGAAGTCACGGGATCGGCCGAAGGTTTCCCTGCCGATATTCCCCCATTCCCTCCTCCCGCAGGAGAATCATCCCCAGCCGAGACAACCGCCGCCGCGGACAGCGTCTCTAGTCGAGGAAGCTCCTCTACAGTCACAGCCAGGCTGTCGAGGCGAGCCTGGATGCTATCGAGTCGTCGGGCAAGATCCAGTGTTGCGGATTCGTCTGAGGTAGAAGACACCTGTTGCGTCTCGTTCACAGAATTGTAGATCATACAGGTCAGCACAGAGACGAAGACCGCCAACGCCACAGTCACCACTGTATAGACTTTCATAACGAATCCCCTAATTCCGGAACAACTCGATTTACCGGCTAAAGGATAACAACCACCCAGACGGTAAGAAAGCGGGGAATCCATAGCGCAGGAGATACACGGTACGACCGCCGCTAAATACCCTAACTCGCCTGTTCAGGGAGATGATGCCCTGCTAACTCCGGCGAATATCAGTTTGGCATGACATACATTCGTCACCTTTCCACAACAAAGCATTGGCCTCTAAAGTACTATGAACAAAATATTTATGACTATTTTTTTGCTTCCGGATCTGATGGATTTTATAGTATGCGCCTTAGTTGACTATGAAGTGAGGCTCGAAGGGAACCCGAAGAAACGATGAATTCACACCGTGCCCCTGCGCGCCCATGGCGTCCCGGAAAACTACTCCCTTCCAGGCTGTCCGTCCGAATGCTTCTTTTTGTCGCAACCCTTGGCTCCTTCGGCTGCCAGGGGGTCGAATACCATCAGAAGCAGCGCTTCTCCAACGCCATCATGCTTTTTGATCCAGACGGCTCCGAGATCCACTTCCTTCAGAAGACCTACTACTCTCGCGAAGGAAGCGCCGGGGGAATCGGCGCGACGGCAGGAGGAGGTTGCGGATGTTATTGAAGAACTGGCCGGTCACCCTCGCCCTGGTACTCTTCGCAAGCCTCACCGTCCTCGTCCCGGGTTCCCTTTTCGCCTGGCAGGAGAAGAACGCCGAGGAAGTTCTCGAATCCAGCCAGAACTCCGCCTTCTCCTCCGAAGCCGGCCATGGCTCGGTCTCCTTTGGTCTGAACTACTACGGCAATGGCGACAACGGCGATGGAAATCCATTCCTCGATGAGACCCTGACAGACCTCGAGCCCGTGATCATATTCGACTACAACGTCACGGATCGTTTCTCGATCAACGGAACCCTCTCCTATGACTATGTCTCCAGCGCCTCCATCGACCGTCTGGAAAACCTTGGACACCAATCCGGAGCGACCGGGGACTTCTACTACGGTGCAAGCCTTGGTGGAGCCTACAAGCTCAATCCCGATCTACGCATTGGCGGCAACCTCAGCTTCAGCGCCGAGTACGACTATAACTCCATCGGCCTGGGTGGTTTCGTCGCCAGGGATCTCAACAACAAGAACACGACACTCAAGCTGAACGTGAACGCCTTCCAGGACTCCATCGACATCATCCGCTGGAACGGCATCCAGAATGAAGGGACCGATGACCGCACAACCTTGAGTCTCACCGGCAATTGGTACCAGATCATCACTCCCTCGACTCATTCGGAGTTCGGAATCTCAGCCACTCACCAGACCGGATTCCTTGAGACAGCCTACAACTTCGCTGTCATCGAAGATCCCGACGAAGACATGATCTCAACGCAATGGCGGCTCGACCAATACGTCAATGGGCATATCGAAAAGGAAGAGCTCCCGGACACAC
>DODI01000584.1:0-2653 GCA_003509045.1 Planctomycetota bacterium
AGGCCACCTTCGAGGCCCTCACCGAGCCGGTTCCCGGACCATCCCTGCCTCGCCGCCTGACCCGCCGCGAGTACCAGAACTCCCTTGAAGACCTGCTGGCCATTGAGCTGCAGCAGGAGATCGCCAGGGATGGCTTCCGCTATATGCGGCCGCCACCGTCGATCGTCGAGAAGCTGCTCCTGCCGGATCCTCCCGGCGCCTCCGGCTTCAACAACGACGCATCGGTCCTCGGGCTGAACGAGGCGGCCCTTATCAAGTACCTGCAGATTGCCCAGTACGCTCTCGGGCAGATCGACTCGGTGAAGGGCGCGCGTGAGCAGGTCTTTGCCGGCCACAAGGAGCCCGCGCCGCTTCTGGGTCGGTTCCTGCGCCGCGCGTTCCGCCGACCGGTGGCCGAAGATGAGATCGCGGTCTATCTCGGGATTTATGAGAAGAGCCGGGCTGCGGGCACGTCTTTCGACCGTGCGGTCAAGGATGCCCTGATCGCCGCGCTGACCTCGTCTAAATTTCTCTATCGCATCGAGACCTCCACGTCCGCCACGGAGGCCTACCGTGTTTCGGATTTTGACCTGGCAACCCGGCTTTCCTACTTTCTCTGGTCGAGCACTCCTGACGGGGAGCTTCTACGGCTGGCTGGCGCCGGGAAGCTCTCCGAGCCCGCGGTGTTGTCGGCCCAGGTGCAGCGCATGCTGAAGAGCCCGAAGATTCGCGAGCTCTCACGCAATTTTGCCGGCCAGTGGCTCGGCTTTCGTGAGCTGCTTGATTCCCGCACTCTTGTAAAGGGCGGCAACAAGATGGTCAAGCTGCGCCTTGCCATGCACGACGAGGCTCTGCTCTTCTTCGAATACCTGGTGAAGGAGAACCGCCCAGTCCTGGAGATCCTCGATTCCGGAAAAACCTTTCTCAACAAGATCCTCGCCGGTACCTATGGCGTCCGGGGTTTTCGCTCACCCGTTCAGAAAAAAATCCGCGGCCGCGAGGATGCTCCGGATCCGCTGATTCTCTGGGATATCAAAGATCCCAACAGGGGCGGCTATCTGACGATGGCCGCCACCATGGCGATCACCTCGGCCCCCCAGCGCACCAGCCCCATTCGCCGCGGCGTTTGGGTCCTTGATAAGCTGCTCGGTACACCGGTGGCGGATCCTCCGCCAGCGATCCCCTCGCTCGAGCAGGCCGGCGGGGGCCGCCGCAACTTGACAGTTCGCGAGCAGATGAAGATTCACGCCTCGAAGGAGACCTGCAATAAGTGTCACCAGCACATCGATCCCCTGGGACTCGGCCTCGAGAACTTCGGTCCGATGGGGCGTTTTCGTTCCAAGGGCATCGATGCGGCAGGCAAGCTGCCGGGCGGCCAGGAGTTTTCCACCCCGGCCGAGTTGAAAAAGGTTCTCAAGAGCGATTTCCAGGGGCAGATTCGCCGCAACATTGTGGTCAGGATGCTCTCCTACGCCCTTGGAAGACGACTTCGCTATTATGACGAGCCGGTCATCAGCCTGCTGGTCAGGGACCTTGAAAAGGGCGAAGACAGGCTGCATTTGCTCATCGAGGGAATCGTCAGGAGCGTTCCTTTCCAGTACCGCGCACCTTCTACTGCGAAGATCAATGGCGCCGGAGTCAAAAAGCAATAAAATCGAGTCATGCGAGATTCCTACCTGATATCCCGGCGGACCCTGCTGCGCGGCCTCGGCGCCTCGCTGGCCCTCCCGTGGCTCGACATCATGTCGCCGGCCCTGGGCGCTGCGAAGGCGAAGCCGCCGATACGCCTTGGCGTTCTCTACAAGGGCAACGGTGTCCATCCTCCCTCGTGGGACATCAGCGGAACCGGTGAAACGAAATTTGAGCTGTCGCCGCTGCTGCAGCCGCTTGCCGCCCAGCGCGACGAGGTGCTTTTCCTCTCGAACGTCGACCATGCCGCGGGAGGCTGGAGCCACCAGTCCTCTGCCGTGGCGTTCCTGGCGGGAACCGGGGCGAAGGGCAAGGCGCTTGATCGTAAGCAGCCGATCACGATTGACCAGCTCATCGCCGGCCGGATCGGCGATCGGACGCCGCTGGCCTCTCTCGAGATGACCAGCGACGGCATCTTCCTTCCCGAGCCGATCACCAGCTATATCTCCTTCGATGGGAAGGGACGGGCGGTGCCGCGCGAGAGCGATCCGCAGATCATCTTCGACCGTATGTTCCGCGGCCTCGGAACCGGCAGGAACCAGGTCCGCAACCTCTCGGTACTCGATGCCGTTCTGTCGGAAGCGAAAAGTCTTCGGCGCAAGGCGAGCGATGCCGACCAGTCGCGGCTCGACTCCTATTTCGATGCGGTGCGCGATGTAGAGAAGCGGCTCAAGGAGTCGTCCAGTTCTGGAAAGGATCGCTGGACTCCTACCGCAAAGCCCGACATCCGGCGCCCCCCGGTCGCCGGTGATCTTCCTGTGCGCGTCAGGTCGCTGCTCGATATGATGGCCCTCGCCTTCTGGACCGACACCACCCGGGTCAGCACCTTCCTGATGGCGAACTCGAGCTCCCGGATCGTATTCGACTTCCTCGGCATCAACGAAGAGCATCACTACCTGTCGCACTTCGTGCGTAATGCCGGAACGAAGTACATCACGCACTTCAACATGATCACGAAGTGGCATCTCGAGCAATATGCCTATCT
>DODI01000344.1:0-3243 GCA_003509045.1 Planctomycetota bacterium
GGTCATCAGGTAGAGCATCTTGAGCCTCTCCTCGGAGCCAACGAGGCGGGCGAAGGATTCAATAACGCCGGCCTCGGAATAATCCTGACGCTCGGAGACCTTGAACATCCGCAGATGACGGTAGACCAGGAATTCAATCGTGTCCGCCGTCTCTTCAGCCAAGCCAAAGCGCTCGCAGATCAGCCCAGCAGCGTCCGATCCGCTGACCTCGTGGTTCCCCTCGAAGGCTTTGCCGATATCATGAAGAAGCAGGGCCAGGCGCAGAGGAACCGGATCCCGAAGGCTCTGGAAGATCTCCCTAAAAGGCCGGCCCTCCTCCGTCACATCCTCTCGCTGGAGCGAATCCAGCTTCTCGAGTGTCCTCAGGGTGTGCTCATCAACAGTGTAGTGATGATGACCACCGAAATTAACTAACCCCTCCAACCCGGAAAACTCGGGGATGATCCTGCTGAGCACTCCGGTCCGCCGCATCCCCCGAAGAACCTTGGAGACGCCGGATTCTTCGCGAAGAATCGACAGCAGCACCCGGTTGATGACCATCGAGCGCGTGAAATCAATCTTGTCATTCGCCAGCCGGTCGCGAATCCATTCACGTAATTCCTGGCTGAGGGGACAATCGAGACGATGCGCCTCAACAAAGAAACCGACGACCTCCTCGGCTATAGATTCCGCCGGAGGCTCAACCCTCAGGTAGAGCTTGCCGTTGTAAAACCGCAGATAAGAGCCAACCGGGTTGACGAAGAACCTGCGCTTGAGCCGCTGGCCCAGGGGCAGATCCGCTGAGGCCTCTATATAGTATTTCAAGAACTGGTAGGTATTACGCGCATGGTAGAAATAATCAGCCATGAGTCCTTCGACCGAACGGCGCCCATCCCCATCGTAGAAGAGGTTCTTCGCCACCTGCCGGACAGATTCATTTTCGAGTATCTCCTGTCGTCCGCCGGTCAGGAAATGCAGCTCGCAGCGCACCCTGAGATAGAAGACGTAGGCCTCTCGCAGGCTGATGACTCGCTCGGGAGAAACTACGCTCTTCGGGCTGAACCCCTCGAACCCGATGCTGCCATTGCGGATGTTTTCCACCCAGAGAACACGCTGAATATCCCGAAGAGCCCCCACCCCATCCTTGAGATGAGGCTCCAGGATATAGATGGTTCGCCCCTCGGTGTCGAGCGAAACCCGGATCTGCTCAATCTTGCTGGCGGCAAACTTTGAGCCTTCCTTGCGGCGGTACCTGTCGACGACGCTGGAAAGGAATCGTTTGTACAGCCGCCTGCTGCCCGCAACCAGGCTGTTCTCCAGCAGGGTCGCGCCGGTGATCGGATTGTCGACCATGTACTCGTAACATTCAGCCAGGGTCCGAACGGAATGACCCAGGTCAAAGCCGCAATCCCAGAGAAGGGTGACGAACCTCTGGATCTCAGCATCATGGGCACGCGATTCTCGAAGGATGAGGATGTCCAGATCTGAGTAGGGACAGAGCTCGCGGCGGCCGTAGCCTCCTACCGCGACCAGGGAGATGTCCTCTCCTGCGGCAAACTGCCGCTCGAAAAGATCGGCCAGGGCACAGTCCATGTCAGCGGCGTAGGAACCGACAACCTTGAAAGGATCCTCTCCTGCGCGGTGCTTCTGAAGCGCCGACTCGAAGTAGCGGGCCACGGCAGCCCTGGTCTTCTCGATAATGGTTGGAGATTCCGACATGGAATGGAGAGGAGGCTTTCCTCGCAAGAGAGTGAAAAATGAAAATGCTCCCAGCTGCCCGATAGGGCCAACCGGCCGGAGCCGAGTATGGCATACTCTTTTCGCAGCAATCAAGCGCCCCTGCTTGCAGCCCTCTTTTCATGGGTGTCCCCCGGGTGTTAGATTGCCCGGTCAATGATCACTGGAAAAGACTCATGAGCGTCACCATAGCGATTGTAGGGTGTCTCGACACCAAGGGTGAGGAGGTGGCCTACCTGCGGGATGTGATCAAGGCGACCGGAAGCGGCGCCTGGGTAATAGACACCGGGGTTCTCGGGCCGCCCGCCTTCGAGGCGAACACCCCGCGCGAGGCCGTCGCCGAGGCGGGAGGATCCTCCCTCGAAGAACTGATCGCAAGAAGCGACCGAGGCCAGGCGATGGAGGTTATGAGCCGGGGCGCCGCGGCTCTCGTTCGCAAGCTCTTCACCAGCTCTCAAATAGATGGAATCATCGCCGCGGGCGGATCGGCCAATACGACCATCGGAGCCGCCGCCATGCAGTCCCTTCCCGTCGGGTTCCCGAAGGTGCTCGTATCGACTCTCGCCTCCGGAGATGTCTCCGACTGGGTGGGAACCAGAGACATCACGATGATGTATTCCGTTGTCGACATCGCAGGCATCAACCGGATCTCCGCCGCGATTCTCCGCAACGCGGCCAATGCCGTGAGCGCGATGGCCGCCGGAAAGAGGGAGGTGGAGTCCTCGCGACCGCTTATCGCGGCCAGCATGTTCGGAGTGACAACCCCCTGCGTAACAGAGGCCCGCAGGATTCTCGAAGAGGCCGGCTTCGAGGTAATCGTCTTTCATGCCACCGGAACAGGCGGAAAAACCATGGAGGGCCTCATCGAGGATGGCTATTTCACCGCCGTTCTTGACCTGACGACCACGGAGCTGGCGGACGAGCTGGTCGGTGGGGTCCTAGGCGCTGGCCCGGGGCGCCTGACAGCCGCAGGCTCTCGCGGAATTCCCCAGGTTGTCTCTGTAGGAGCCACCGACATGGTCAATTTTTCGAGCGTTACCCCTCCCGACTTTGAAGACCGGCTATTCTACAAACACAACCCGACAGTCACCCTGATGAGAACCACGGCCGATGAATGCGGGAAGCTGGGCGTCGAGATCGCCGCTAAGGTCGACGCGGCAAGGGGCCCGGCAGCCATCCTATTGCCCCTGGCCGGCGTCTCGGCAATCGACAAGGAGGGAGAGGCATTTGATGATCCGGATGCCCGCGAGGCTCTCTTTGAAGCCATTCGTAGAAACCGTGGCGCGGCGGAGGTCATCGAGCTGCCCTTCCACATCAACGATCCCGAGTTCGCCGAGGCCGCCGCGCGGAGACTGATTGAGTTAATCAACCAGTCGGGCGCCTAACCCCGCCTGAGATACCTCAGGCAATGACATCTTTCACTACCTTGCCGTGAACATCGGTCAGTCGAAAATCCCGGCCGCTGTAGCGGAACGTCAAACGTTCGTGATCGATACCCATTAGATGCAGGATGGTGGCATGGAAGTC
>DODI01000344.1:3542-3694 GCA_003509045.1 Planctomycetota bacterium
TGCAGGATGGTGGCATGGAAGTCGTGGATATGTACCTTCCTGTCGATGGCGTACCAGCCGAAGTCATCAGTCGCGCCATGAACGTGCCCCCCCTTCACCCCGCCGCCCGCCATGCAGAGCGTATAGCCGTGGGGATGATGCTCACGCCCATC
>DODI01000481.1:0-3085 GCA_003509045.1 Planctomycetota bacterium
TCGCCACGAGACCGGTGCGCCGGATGGCCAGCCCCTTACGGGGCCGGCATCGAGAGCTCCGGAGGTTCCTCCGATATAGCCGTAGCCGCGGTTGACACTGAAGGGGAGGTCCGGCAAGGCCTTGTCTTCACCCTCGAGCTTGCGTGAAACCACAGCCCCACAGCGCAAAGTAAGCGACTCGCTCCAGGCCGCATCCATGACCAGGAAGAGCGAAGCCAGGAGGGTAAACAGAACCATAGCCCTGCCGCCCCTGCTTCGCCACGGCATCGGATAAGAACTTCCAGGATCACGCCCCGCTTGATTCACAACCATCCGATCTGCCCGCCCTGAAGACTCCAATCAGGAAGATGATCCCTGGCCAGCAGAGCCGGCCGGCTCTTTTTTCTCCGGAGAGGAATCAGGTTCGGAACCAAGACCCTCCCGCAGCAGATCCTGAAAAGCCTTGCGCTCATTTTCGTCCAATTTCCCATCGCCATTCTTGTCAAATCTCTCCATCACGCCCTTCAGCCCGCCAGAGGAGGCACTGCCTTGGTTTGAACCCGGCCCTGGCGTGGTTTCGGCCCCCTTCCCCCCCCCGGCACCCGAAGATGTATCTGATTTGGCGCCATCAGCTTTTCCGTCCGCACCTCTTCCAAAAGAGGAATCGAGCTTCTTCAGCTCCCTCTCCGCGATGCTCTTCGCCAGGCCGGCAGCCCACTCCTTGGAGAGCTGGCCAGTGATCTCGAGAGAAGAGAAATAGACAGTGCTGTTATTGGTAAAGATGTTGAAGGAGCCCGCATGCGGAATCTTTTCCGCGAGGCGCGCAAGGGCCAGGCTGTTTCTGTAGCCGAGGGTCTTGCTGTTCACCTTCCATTTCAGGGCGCTGTTTTCCATCGAGATCGAAAAACGAATCGTCCCCGGACGGAGCAGGGAGCCAACCGGCTGGGACCAGATCTTCTCATCCCTGCGGCTATGCAGGCCGCTGCCATGCTCTCCCGCCAGAAGCGCGAAGGACGATTCCCTGAGATACCCGGGAAGAAAACCGGTGAGTGTTCTCGCCAGTCCTCCCAGACGTCCCTCGCCCAGGATGCCACCGAGGGAGACCTCGGGCTTGTAGCCCATCCCCAATGCGAAATAATCCGCCGGAGACTCGCCGGTCTCGTTACTTTCACGCCAGGCATTGTAATTAAAAGTCCGGGGCGCGGTCACCCGGTCATTCTCTTCGGTCCAGAGAGCCACATTGATATTCGGCGCGGCCGCATTGTAGCCGCCGTTAGGTACCACGCCGTTGATCGCAATCCTCGATTCAAAGGGATTGGCCGCGAGAAAACGAACCTCTCCCTTGAGCTTGAAGAAGCGCTTATTCTCGACCCAGTCGATAGTCGTTCCTCTCCCGCCGACGGGGTAAAAGTCCTGCAGCTGCTCCAGCGAGGAGAAATCGTAGGTCAGAGTCGTGAGGCCATTCTTGCCTTCCTTGACAGTCTTGGCATTGAAGGCAGCCTCTACCGAGGCACCCGCCAGAGCCGCGATGCGGGCACGCAGAAACAGCTCATGCAACGAAGAACGCACCTTTGCGTAATCGGCCCTGCTTTTCCAGGACCTGATCAGAACTCCTGCATCGGTGGCGATGAAATTCCACAGGTCCGCCGGCACCGGCTTCTTGCCGGCGGAGAGCTTGCTCTCGAGCTTTTGCAGCGAGAACAGACGCGTCTCCCGCCAGGAATCAGCGTACTTGGCAAGCAGTCGCTCGTTTTCCTTCCTGTAGGCATCGGTCTCGGCGGGCTTTTCCCCCAGGAGCAACTCGCGCCCCCGGCCAGGCCCATCCCTCAACAACAGCAGCATACCAAGACCCTGCATAATATCCGCCTTCTCCAGACCCTCGCGTCCCGGCTTCCCCATCAACGCGACAATGCTGTTCGCATCAAGCCCGAGAATACGATGAGCCGCCGGAACCGCCTTGGACCCGGACTCCTGAACCCTCACCGCAGGGCCCTCAACCCCGAGCACCTTGTACTTCTGCTCCTTGTCATCCTTAGCCGCCGGCAGAACCCTGATCTTCACCAATGACCTGGACTTTACGGACTCGGAAAAGATCGCCTGGAGCTCCTCCCATACCTTCCTGCTCAAATCGACCTGCTTGCCTAACATGGCGAGGAGAGCCTTGGCCTCTTTATTTGCTATCTTATCGAGGCCTCCAAACTTGCCGATGATGTCATCGAGATGCTTCTTGGCTCCGGAAAAATCAAGGTCGGCCAGCAACTCGAAAACGCCGTCCCGGTTGTCCTCGACAAATTTCAGGCTGTTCGCCATACGGCTCTCGGCCAGGCTGACCTCCGCCGCCAGCGACTGGAGACGGGATTCTTCACTGGAAGGCATCCGTACCCTGAGCGTAACAATTTCCGTACGGGCTTTTTCGAAATCGCCGTTTGTCACCATCTCTGTCACCTGCTTGCCCGCGGCATCCATAGCGGCGCGAACCAGCTTGCCGAGCTTCGCTCGCGGGGCTGAAACCATCTCGGCCCCGAGCTCGGAGTTCCTGGCAAGGAAGCCGGTAAGCGCCTCGTCAGCCTTACGCAACTCCTTCTTCTCCAGCAGAGCATCTATGGCAACCAACTCGGCGGAGGCGGCCTCCTTCCGCTTCTCGATGTCCGCCTTCCTGGCAAGCTCCGCCTTGGAACGCAGCTCCTTCAGGAGCTTCTCGGCGGGAGCCGTGATCCGCGGATTGTCCCCCAGCAGATTTTCCAGGCGCAGAAGAGCGGCCGACGCCTCCAGTTCTCCTTTTGAGTAGAGAACCTCAATGCTCTTGAGCTCCTTGAGAGCAATCTTTGAGGCATCCCGCTCAAGCCCGGGAGCTGGCTTCTTGCGCTTCTCGGGCTTCGGTTGCGTCGTGCGCGGCTCGGCCGTTTTCGACCTGCCGGCCCCATCATCTCCGTCGTTCATCAACTTTGAGACCAGAACCAGGACGAGAACCAGCGCGACGATTCCGATCACCGAGCCTACAACCAGGTTGGACTGCGAGCCCTGCGCCGGACGGCGCTGTCGTATGGCTGCGCTGCGGCCACCGGCAGGACGCGTACCCTGGCTCACAGAGGCGGCCCTTGCGACG
>DODI01000049.1:0-12270 GCA_003509045.1 Planctomycetota bacterium
GCAGAGGAGCACCAGGCCCGTAAGAAGAAGAATGAGAAGCGCTGCTCCGAGGAATCCCCATTCTTCACCTACAACGCTGAAGATAAAGTCAGTATGTCTTGCCGGTAGGTTGCCGAGAACATTCTGGTTGCCCCGGCCATAACCCCGGCCGGTGAGGCCTCCGCTGCCGATGGCCACCTTGGATTGATCCAGCTGGTAGGCCTCGCGAAGACGGACGGAGGGCTTGTCCTGGTCAAGCCAGCCTGTGATTCGACTGAGCTGATAGGGTTTCAGCAGCGGGATCTTGTCTCCGAAAATCCCCACCGCGGGTATCGACAGGGCTGCAAGGGCAATAACAGCAATTACATATTTCCAGGGCGCGCCGGCGACAAAGACCATGGCGAGCAGAATGCAGGGGAGCACCAGGGCAGTGCCCAGGTCTGGCTGGAGAATGACCAGTCCCATGGGGATCACGGTAAGCAGGCAGGGCATCAGGAGCCCTTTGAGCCCGCCCTGGTCCTGACGGTATCTAAGGTACCGGGCAAGGCAAAGGATCAGCCCGAGCTTCATCAGCTCGCTGGGTTGCACGTCGAATAGCGCCAGGCGGAACCATCTGGAGGCTGAGGGGTCTCCTCGGAGAAATTTCAGGCCGAGGAGAACGCAAAGGCCGAAAAGAACCAGACCATAGAGAGTATAGGATTTCCGTTCAAAGAACCGGTAGTTGATCCGGCTCACGACGATGAATCCGCCAAATGCGATACATGCCTTAATGATCTGGCTCCAGGCTACCTTTCCGGGAAAGGCTTCTCCGTCAAGCCGCATTGTGCTGTGGACGAAAAGGATTCCAATACCACAAAGGCAGAGGCTGATGACAGTCAGGTGGCAGCGAATCATGCGGTTGCTGAGCAGGGCCATCTTCATCGCCCAGCTCCGGTTTCTCTGCTGGAGTTGAAGGAACTCTCCTGGTTAGCAAGAAAGCGAGGATCTCCTCCGGCGAGATATTCCATGAACTCCCTGACGATGGGAGAGCAGGCATCTCCTCCTCCGAGCCGGCTTTTTTCGCAAACCACCACGAAGGCGATCGAGGGGTCGGGCAGGGGGCCGTAACCTACCATCCAGGAATGGTAGCGCGAGTTATTGGACTTGTACTGAGCCGTCCCGGTCTTGGCCGCGAAGTTAAAATCTTCAAGCCCAAACTTTCCATGCACTGTCCCGTGAGGGTCGCTAACGACTCGTTTCATGCACTCCTGGACAATTGCCGCAGTGCGGCTATTGCGGGTGTAGATCCTATCCGGCGTCTTCTTTTTGACCAGCCAGGGCCGGGGCGCGACCTTGAGCCCCGTGGCGACGGCTCCCACCATTCGCAGAGCCTGAAGGGGGGTCATCTGGACCTGGACCTGGCCGATTCCATACATGCAGAGGGCCTTCTCTCCTTTTACTCCCTCTGGATTTTCAAGAAAACCACGATCGTAAGACCCGCCCATCGTCGGAAGGTCGATTCCGGTCAGGTCTCCACAGCCAAGCTTTCGGGCCCATTGATTGAAGCTCCCGGCATCGAGATGTTTGGCGGCAAGGTAGTAGAAGTAATTGTTGCAGGAAGCTTCGAATGCTTCGTAAAGATTGAGATGGCCGTGGCCGTAACGGCTGGAGCAGCGCATTGAGAAGGGTTTCTGCTCTCCAACCAGGCACTCGTATTTACGAAGAGGGTCGACCGCCCCCTCCCAATCGGCGCCATTTTCCAGCGCGGCGATCGCCGTGACAATTTTGAAGATAGAGCCGGGGTAGAGGGCCTTGCTGCGGGGGCGGTCAAGCAGCCAGTCAGATGTCTGGCTGCCAAGGCTGGCATTCATTTCCTTGTGGTAGTTCGCATCGCGAATTCGGTTGGGGTCGTACCCGGGGTAGGCGGTTGAGGCAAGGATGGCTCCACTGGGGATTTCCATGAGCGCGGCGCTGGCAGCCGCGTGTCCATGGTGGGCGCATTCAGCCCAGAGCTGCCTGTAAAGAAGTTCCTGGAGTTTGCTGTCAATGGTGGTGTGGATGTCGTTTCCCCGGGTGGAAGAGAGAGAAGCCAGGAGCTTCCCCCCGCGCCCGTTTTTCCCGACCTGCTGGAGCCTCATTCCGTATTCCCCGCGTAAAGAAAGGTCGTATTGCTCTTCAAGGCCTCCTCCTCCCACGACGTCGTTGGGGCGAAGCGCTTCCTGGCGAAGGACTGCGAAAGCTTCGGCGCTCGACACCTTCGGATAGCGGTCAAGAAGGCGGCCGGATTCTTCGAGAATCTTAAGATCCCGATTGTTGAGCTGGCGCAGATGGCCTGTCAGGGCTCCGAAGACTTCTCCGTGGGGGTAGATGCGTCTGGATGAATCGACAATGCGGATGCCCGGAAAGAGGTCCGGGTTGTATTCAATCCTGGATACCGAATCGAGGCTGATGTCGGGGGCCAGGAGATGCCCTCGTCTGTAAAAGATACGCCGCGAATTTCTTTCCTTCTTCCTGGTGAAGAGCGCATCAGCCCCGGACCGGATGTCGGATTGGATATCCCTGGCGACCATGGTCTCGATCTTTTGAAGGGACAGTTGCAGCCGCTCCATGAGACCTTCCGCATCGTAGCGGTCGATGCTTTGCGATAGCCGTCGGAGGGTCAGCTCCATTCGGAAGACCTCGGCGGGGCGGAACCAAAGACCGAAATGGGCCTGCTGGGCCTCCAGGGGCTTGTCTTCCATGACCCGGAGCTCGAAGTTGTCCCGGAAATATCTTCGGGGCCCTAACCGGAGCCGAAGCCGTTCCGCGGCGGCGGGAGGTATCCAGGTGGCCAGCGGCACCCATTCCGGCTTAAACGGAAGCCCCTGGCGGAGGAGCGATTCTAATTTCTCGATGTCGACGTTCCCGGCGAGCCCAGCTTCCATCTCGGCGACGGAGGGGAAGTCTCCAATCCGGGCGAGCTCTTCGCAGACGACCTCGATGACGATGTGGCGGGGGTTCAGGTCGGAATAAACAAAATGAATATCAAAGCCGGAACGGCTTTCGGCCAGGACGCCTCCCCGGCGATCGAGAATGGATCCGCGGAGAGGCTGGAGGGTTCTCAACTGGGCGCTTTCGGCTCTGATCTTGTATTCCTGGTGAGTGGCGGGGTGCAGTTGGAAGGACCAGAGCCGCCAGCAGATGGCAAGGGCTGGAAGAATGACTGCAAGCATCAGAAGTTTCAGTCGAGTCCTCGCCAAGATGCCCTCCCTCTGATGATGCCGTAGTCATTCCGAGTCGGGACAGCCCACTTGATGGCGGGCCCCAATACTCTGAAGAAGGGGTATGCGAACAATGCTGTATAGGCAAAGGTCGCCGCGATGACCAGGGCAGAGTCCAGCTCCGGCCCTTCGAGGATCCATCTCGCGATCTGGGGGACCGCCGAGGCAGACAAGATTCCTGCGCCGGCAAGAAGCGCCTTGCCTTTCGCTGTTGTTCCAATTGCCATCCGGCGCCCGCGCGCCATGAGGTGGGCTGAGAGGAGGAGTCCCGTCATGTGGGGGCCGACCACGCCCGGCGACAGGGTGTCCAGGAGCGCTCCGGCGAAAAAGGCGGAAGCGTAGATGGCTGGAGGCGGCAGGACGATGCCAATGGTAGCGATCGACAGGATGATGAAATCAGGGCGGATCCCATAGACGGCGTAAACCGGCCCGGAGACTACCTGGAAAGATACGATAATGGAGACAAATCCGAATGCGGCGAGCACGCTCATCTGTCTTTCTCTCCAAGGATCGCCAGGTCTTTCCTTGCCAGGTCTTCAAGCAGCGTGACCTGCCTGAGGGAGTCAAGGCGGATCCCGGAACGGACAATGGCTCGAGATTCTTTCTGCCCGGGCATCAGATGAATTCGGCCTGCAATGCAGCCCGGGGGGTAGCGTCCGTCGCCGCCTTCGGTGAGGACGGGGTCGCCGGCCCTGAATGCTGGAGGTTTGCCAAGGTGGTGGACCTCCAGCAGCGGATGCCCATCGCCGTCTGTCCGCCCGGTACCCCAGAGCATTCCGGCGTCTTCCCCGCAGCGAAATCTGACTCTGAAGAGAGGGTCGAGGATGCTCTGAATCCTCCCGATTCCAGATCCGGTGGATTCGTCAACGAGCCGGCCAACAAGATGGTCTCCGGAAAGAACGGCTGAATCTTTCTGGAGGACAGGTATTCCATACAATGAAACACAGAGCGTCCTCTCTCCGGCTGAGGGAGTCGAGAGCGGCAGGACGTCAGCTACGGCTATACGGTAGCGGGCCGCATTTCGGCTCCCTGGGCCGCCTGAAGGGTCGTAGAGGAGCCCTCCTGCAGAGGAGATGAGTTGAAGGTCTCTGTTGACTTCCTGCAGTCTGTTCTGCAGCAAGGCGATGAGTTCAGCTTGCTCTTCAGCCTTTGCTCTTCCAGGGAGCGGCTCCTTGTCGGCCCCTGGCAGCCAGCCGCAATGGATGGCCAGCCTGACCGCCGGAGGGGACACCAGGAATAGAGCGAGGAGGAGCAAGCACAGGGCTGAACCGCTATCCGCAAGTCGTTTCACTTCTCGTTATCTTCTTTTTTCATGTGTTCTGAAAATCGACATGGAACGGAGTGTCGAAAGAGCTCAGATCCTGTCTTCCGGGCACTCCAGGAGCGGGCGTAATTCATCGAAATGCTCAAGAGCGGCCGCGAGGCCGCGGGCGACGGATAGCCTGGGGTCACTGGGGACAAAAACCTTGGTGTTGGTCCAGCCGTAGAGCCGTTCAGGCAGCCCGGGGAGATTGGCGATTCCGCCGCAAAGAGTGATGCCTGTTTTTTTCAGGTCCCGGATGAGCTCCGCCTCGAGCGTTGGAATCATATCGGCTATGGCATCCACGATCTGAGTCAACTGAGGGTCAATGGCCAGCCGGACCTCTTCCTGTGTGATGGAGATTTCTCGGGGAACGTTCGCCATCAGGTCGAGCCCGGAAAACACGCATGGGGGCAAGGTTGGCGCGCACGGGTGCGCGCTGCCCAGGCGAATCTTTATCTCCTCAGCCGTTTGAGGCGAAATCCAGATATTATATTTTTTGCGTATGTAGCTGACGATGGCTTCATCCATGGCATCTCCGGCAGCAGGGATGCTCCTGGAGGCAATGACATCTCCAAGGGCGAGGACGGAGATGTCCGTAGTGCCCGCCCCGATATCTACAATCATATGCCCGCGGGCCGTGTGAATCGGCTGCCAGGACCCCAGGCCGGCTGCGCGTGGCTGGTCGATGAGATAGAGCTTGCCGGCTCCGGCCCGGTCCGCGACCTGCTGGAGGGCATTTTTGGAAACATCCGAGACATCTGTGGGCAGGCTGATGAGAAGCCGCGGGGAGTTCCAGCGCCTTCCTCCGCTAGCCGAACGGATGAAGTGTCTCAGGAGAATCCTGGTCATTTCGAAATCGAAGATGGCGCCGTTCCTGATGGGCTTGATCACTTCGATGCTCCGAGGAGTCCTCCCCTGCATGTCCCGGGCAGCCTGCCCGATGGCCCGGCCATGGTCGAACACTTCAGTGGTGCCCTTTTTTACAGCGAGGTAGGTCGGTTCCTCACTGACAATGCCCCGGCCGCGCATGCACAGCCGGGTGGACGATGTGCCCAAGTCGATGGCTGTATCGGTGGAAAACAAACCGAATAGTCGCGAGACTACCATTGGCTTACCTCAACCTATGCCCAAGGCGGGAACAGTCCCGGCTTCGGCTACACTTCTTTTCTATCCGCTGGGGAAAGCCAGTAACCTTAGCCGCGGAATTCTCTTCAATTTCCGCAATCCAGACAAGGCGTGGCTTTCTTCCCGTCCATGGCGAATGAGGATGAAAAAACCCACTTTCGCCAACAGACTCATTCTGTGTGCAAAAGCGGGTTAGTTCAAGCCCTTAGAGGACTTATTAAGGCAATTCCAGGACGGAATCAGCTTAATTTCTGATCATAAGTCTTCGGGTTCTGAATCTTCGGAGGCATCGCCTTCCTTGTCGGGAGCATCTTCAGCGCCACCCTTTTCGGGGGCTTCTTCGTCTTTGGAATCGCTATCTTCCTCGACGGGATCCTCTCCATTGGCAATAGCCTTGGCCTTTTCGACCTTCTTGTCGCCCTCCTTGATGACCTCTTTGGCCTTTTCAAGATCGCCAAGCTTGGACTTGTCGAGGATTCCATCGATCTTGCTGGTGATCGCATCAAGGTCGTCCTGGACGTGGGTGACCCTGTTCAGGTTCTTCTCTTCAAGGTCCCATTCGGCACGCACCTGGGTGATCTCTGCGATCTGGAGCGAGACGGCTCCAAGTATAGCTACGCAGGCGATAATCAGGCAGCTGGTGGCTACCGGGCTTCCTTCTTTGCGTTCGATGATTTCTTCGCTGTTTTTCGCCATGTTGAACCTACCCTTCCTCAGTTGATACGGGTTGTGGCGCGGTCGCCCTGGCGAATGTCGGATCCCTCGGCAGTGAAGAGGACTCGGGCTCCCGCAAGGTTTTCATAGACCTTGTTGACCCGGACCTTGCCGACGAATTTGTCTTCGCGATAGATCGTGAACTCAACGCCTTCCTTAACCTCATCCTGGCGTCCAACGCTGAGGACGACGAGCTTGAGGTTGCCGTCCACTTCCTCAACCAGGGCATCGATAGGAGGAGAGACAAGGCCGCTCAGGATGGCTTCGATGCCGTCCTTGCCCAGCTTCTTCTCCACGGCGCCGTAGGCGAGCTCGAGGGAGTCGAATTTTTCGCTAAGAGAGCTGAACTCGACCCTGGCTTCGTGAAGCTCCTGGGTGGTTGCATCCAGATCTCTCTTCATTCGGAACTTTTCTGCATTCGCCACCTTCTCGGAGCCGATAGCGCTATCGCGTTTATCATGCGCTTCGCTCAGTTGAGTAGTAAGCGTCGTGTTCTGGCTCACCAGGCTGGCGTTGGCATTGTCAGTCGCCGTCTTGGCGTTGATCGACTCGTTTCGCTCAGCTGATATGTTGGCGATCTGGGCATCCTTGCCCTTGATCTCGTTGCGGAGAACCTGGATCGTGCCGGCCTTGTCCAACTCGTCCTCACTGACCAGGCGGAGAGCATCCTGCAGATCATCACGCTCGCCTTTGAGGTTGTTGTTGCGCTTCTCAAGCTCATCAACCTTTACCACGACGGAAGACTTATATGTATCGTAGTTCGACGCCCAGTCTTCACGGGTGAGATAGAGGGTCGCTGATGTGCCGAAGAAAAGAATCGACAGCAGGAAAACAAAAACGACGAAAACCTTCGCCAGAGCACTCATTTATTCATTCCTCCAAATCAGGACCAAATCATTATTTCCGGCGGCTGTGGTTCTACTGACCACGATTCAAGCGGATTCCGCAAATTGCGAAACCAAAGAAAGCACCGACCAGGTCAAGGTCCCGTTTATTCCCAACACCCATCAATCGGCACTGTAGGTGATTGACAAGAGTCTGATTTTAAAACTTCATTTCCTCGCAGCTTACTTCTCGACTTATTGTTTTCGGAACATTGGGGGATTGCAAGCTAATCCCTGAAGCCGCCAAGGTCCGTCAAACTGCAAGAGGAAGCTGATTTCCTCGTTCAATTACGAGACGCTCATACGATTATATGACACAGAACGAAACTGTCAATCTACGCAAGCTGGTAGAAAATGGATAAAGAGGCGTACCTAAAATTACACAAAACCTTATGGTTAAAAGACCTGCTACTGTTGCCTGGCGAAAAATACCGGCTTTCCCTCTGGCTCCGGAGGCCTCAAGACCCAGCCCTCGGATCCTGCCGCGACAGGGCTGAAAAGCGTCTCGGGGTTCCAGGTTTTAACTGTTGGCTGTATAAGGGCTTCTGCTGAATGATCACATAGCTTTCCAACCCGTAGGCACCAGTCCTCTGGCCTATTATTCAGGGGGGGTGGGGGAGTCAGGATTTCATCCAGATAGGTCATGGAGGCCCAGTTCCAATAACCTTTTGATGCTCCGCTTCTTGCAAGCAGGAGGGGGCGGCAGAACAGGTCGAATGCAGCTGAGCAGCTGAGTGGGCGGCCGCTCAGTCCCAGAACATCCATATTGTTCAATTTTCCAAAGACCAGTGAATCACACCCATGTAGAGATAATTTTTCGAAGAGTACATTGCCATTCAATTCCTGTATAGCTTCGGCGGTACGGTCGGTTAGGCCGGACCCGGTTCCTCCACTCAGAATGAGGACGTCCAACTGGCGAGTATGGCAGCGAACGAGATGTTTCTGGAGGCCTGTGGGCCCATCTTCAGATATCCCGAGAGAGATGACCTCCAGCCCCAGGGCTTCAATCGCGTCCCTGAGCCAGTAGCCGTTTAGATCATGAACCTGCCCATCCTCCAGGTCGATTTTAAGATCGGTGAGCTCGTCGCCAAGAAGCAACATGCCGACACGCGGGGTAGAGTGAACACAGACCTTTTCTACTCCCGCGGCGAGCAAGTACGCCTGGTGGCGTGTTGAAAGGAGAGTTCCGGCTTCAAAGACCACAGGCTTTCCATTATCGCGGCCGAGGATTCCTTCGCCTGCCTGCGGAAGGCGTTCGATGCGCAATTCTCCGGCTCCCAGCAATGTGCCGTCCTCGGCAGGAAGGATTCCCCAGGTTTTGCCTGGAAGGAGGGCGCCGGTCTCGACCCGAATGGCGGAGCCGGATGGAATCTGCCGGTCGCCATGGGCTGCCAGGTCGGCCAGCTTTTCCCTGAGGGATAGCCGGTCGCCGGCTCCGCAGCCATCCGGGAGCGCGTAGCCGTCACAGGATGAGCGGAGGATGCCAGGGGGGTCGGCCGGCTGACCTGCAGACCGGGAGGCTCCATGGAGCGGCTCTGCGAGGTATCGGCCGGCAGCCGATTCGAGATTGATCCGCTCGACCGTTCCTTGTTTTATCTTCCCGGTGACGGCCGCCAACGCCTCCAGCGGGTTTACGGCTATAGGTGCGGGCATAAATTCCTTTTGAACTTAACGGACTCTGTTTCTGACGGTTTTTTTTAACCGAACAAGGATAACTTTGTCTTCTTCCACTTTATTTAGTTAGCTTGGCGTAGATGCTGAAACTCGGAGCGGAGCTGCAAAGTGTTCACTGGAATAGTAGAGCGAACGGGAGTTGTTGAGGCTGCGGTAGACACCGGCGGGGGGCTCGCCCTCAGGCTAGGGGTGATGGATGATTCTTCCCACGTGCCCTGGCGGGATGTCGAGCTGGGCGAGAGCATCGGAGTGAATGGAGCCTGCCTGACTGTTGTTGATTTTGACAATGGCGAGGGCTCAGCCGCAGTCAGCTTTGAGGTGGTCCCCGAGTCGCTTGAAAAGACAGCCCTTGGCATCCTCCGGCCTGGAGATGCTGTGAACATCGAGAGATCCCTGAGGGCGGGGGACTCTTTTGGCGGGCATTACGTAACCGGCCACGTCGACGGGACGGGAGAGGTCGTTGAAGTGGAGCGGCAGGGAGACCAGGTGCTCTTCAGGATCTCAACTCTTTCCAGGTTGGTTGATCAGATGCTCGATAAAGGCTCCATAGCCGTTGACGGTGTCAGCCTGACAATTGTCCAGGTCAACAGGGCGGAGTGCTGGTTCAGCTTCGCCGCCATTCCCCATACGCTTGCGTGGACAACTTTCGGTGCGTTGTCCGCAGGCCAGGCGGTAAATATCGAAACCGATGCCTTCGGCAAGTGGGCACTCCACGGTCTTCGCCTCGGAAATGACGAGCCTGGAGGGAAAGGGAGGCAATGAGCGAACTGAATCTCAGCGGCGTATTGGCCGTTGTTACTCCAGAAAATTGCCGGATGCCCCTCCCTGCCGCCGCCGGCGGAGTCGAGGTGCGCGCGGATCTTTTTGATTCGAGGGCGGAGTCTCTTGAATTGATCGCTTCCATCTCGAAGACGAGACCGGTCCTGGTTACTCCGAGACATTCGTCGCAGGGCGGCGGCTGGAGGGGGACAGAGCTGGAGCGAGCAGCCTATTGCCTTGAGGCTTTCGACCGGGGGGCCTCTCTGGCTGATGTTGAGCACGGATCGGAAGCGGCCGGCCAGCTGCTCGGGTCCGGCAAGCCGGTGCTGCTCTCATGGCATGATTTCGATGGGATGATCGCCCCCGAGGCGCTTGCCCGGCTGACACTTGATATGGAGGCGTGCGGGCCGGCGGCCATCAAGGTGGTCCCGACAGCCGGCAGGCTTGGCGATGCTGTCCGGATGCTGGAATGGGTCACGCAAAGACCGGCGGGGGGGGCAAGCCGCATTGGCTTCGCGATGGGGGCAGCAGGTGGACCCAGCAGAATTCTTTCGTTGGCAAGAGGGGCTCCCTGGACCTATGGAGCCCATGGCCTCGGCGTCGCCCCCGGCCAGCTCCCTGTACAGCAGCTGGCGGATCTTTACAGGGTAGATCAACTTGACCTCGAGACCAGGGTGTATGGGGTCGCCGGCAATCCGGTGAAGCATTCCCTGTCACCGCAGATGCACAACCCCGCCTTGCGCGCCGCAGGCTTGAACGCGGTCTATGTGCCGATCTATCTTTCTGAGTTTTCCGAGTTGGAGGATTGCTGGGAGTCTCTCGGCCTGGATGGCCTGAGTGTTACGATACCATTCAAGCTCGATGCCCTGGCTCTTGCGAACGTAGTTGACGAGCGCGCCAGTAATTCCGGAGCCGCCAATACCCTTGTTCGTGTCGCCAGTGAAAACGGTTGGACTCTGCATGGGTATAATACGGATTTCAATGGCGTGCTGGACCCTCTCGAACGACGCCTCGGCAGCCTGGCTGACCTGGACGCGGCGATACTCGGAAACGGCGGAGCTGCAAGGGGGGCTGCCCGGGCGCTTCTCGAGGTTGGAGCCCGCCCCACCATCTATTACCGGAGCAAGGAGCGCGGCGGGGCTGTCGCTGAAGAACTTGGCGTTAGCTCCGGACTGCTTGGTGAGCTTGGCGCTGGAAACCTTCACCGGGTAATTATCAATGCGACTCCGCTGGGCCTCAAGGCAGATGATCCATCGCCTGTTCCTGGAGAGGTCTTCGATTCGGACACCATCGCTTTCGACATGGTGTACGACCCTCCCGAGACCCGGTTCATCCAGGATGCTCGTTCAAAGGGAGCCGAAATCATCCGTGGAGATGAAATGCTGGTAGCCCAGGGGCTGGTTCAATTCGAGCTGTTCACGGGCCAGAAAGCATCCCGGCAGGCATTTGACTCCAGCCTCCAGACCGCTCGTTCAACCAGGAGCCCATAGAGGCCTTGAATGCGCCCTCTGGGGCCCTTACAGACGTTTTAACCACCCCACCGTTAACTCATCATAACAACCATTATCGGCCCCGCGGGGGGGCTGGGAGGGGGGGAGAGCACGGATAGTTCATTGCAGGCTGCCTCCAGCGCCTCTATATGCAGCCAAGTAAACAAGTGCGAGGGCAATGTCCAGATCAGTTTCCGGAGAGCTTCTCGGCGGTCCTCAGAAGGTCAATTTTCCAGGCAGCTTCTTCGGCCCCAGGCTTCCGCTCATCGGTCAAATAGACGACAACCAGATAGGCGGCAAGTCTCCCGGCAGAGTCCTTGCCATAGTAATTGACCTGCACCCTGGAGATGTTTTTTGATTGCCCGGGGATCTGCGGCAACAAGGCTCGGTCCGTGATGGCGCCCGTGATGATTTCGATAACAGGAATCCCCGTTCGAGAATCTTTGACAAGCGGAAGGCCGTATTTGAATTCAAAAGAGTTGATCTTTTCCCGGCTGCTGGTGGACAGTCTTGAGTAGGCCGAATCCCAGCTCGAGGTTTCGACAGCAAATATAAAACCGACCAGGGCGGAGTCCGGGGAGTCATCAGGAAAGTATTTTTGCAGGATTTCCCGGTCCCTTTTAGGAGCGCCGTTGCAACCGCAAAGCATTACGGCGGCAAGTAACATTAAGAGGGCTGCGCGCAATCCCATCGGGCCGCCAGCGACCGAGCTGCCCCGCCTTCGGTTCGGTTGATTATCGGCCATGGGGGCCCCCTGTCAGTTGCTTACTTTGCGGGAAGGAGATCCTGCATCGTCGATAGCGGCTTTTCGGAGGTTACGTCTCCGCCGAGCCGCGGGGACCAGAGCTGGACATCGCCGGTTCGCTTATTGCAGACCCAGATGACCTCGGTGAGGTTTCTGTCACTCAGCATGTAAATCGTATCAGCTGGAGGGAATGTTTTCTGGTCCAAGGTGACAACCTTGGTCCTTTCGATGGAGCGCTCTTCATCTTCGCGGAAATGGTAGCCGGCAAAGCGGCCCTCGGATTTATTGATGGCCCAGATCTGTTTGCGATTTGCCAGAAACGCAAACTCTCCATCCCCAAGGGCTCCAGCGGACTGGG
>DODI01000264.1:0-3299 GCA_003509045.1 Planctomycetota bacterium
GCGGCGTCCTGCGCGGCCTTCTCCGCCGCCGCAACCTTTTCCTGTTCCACTTTGCGGTAGTTCTTCATCGCATCGCCTTCAAGATCCGCCACGACGGCCTTGAAAAACAATGGAATGCTGTAGATGTCCTCGAGGTTCTGCCTGGACTCCTCCGGGGGCAAGAAGCTGTCCGTGGCAAGACTGTCAAAGCTGATAAAGAACGGGTTCAGCTCCTTCACCCCATCTCCGGGCAACTTCCCAACGGTGACCGGCTGTAACGGGCTGGGAAGGATTCCCCTTCCGTTATTCCAACCTTCTTCGTTCCATGCAACCGGATCGAAACTTCCGCCAGCGGCGATAAACAGCTGCCCTCCCTGCTCAACATACTCCCTGAGGACATCTACGGCCGGCCCGGGATTTTCAACGCCAGCCATCACCACCAGGCGGGCATATTCGAGCAGAGTGGTATCAACCTGGTCAATCTTTACATGGTGTATACGAATGAGCCGCTGCTCTTTACTGTCGATGGCATGGGAAGGAGTCAACAGCCGCCGCACATGATAGGTGTCTCCAAGCCTGTTGCGGGCCGGATCTTCATCCGATCCGTACTGGTCGATAAAGACAACCGGGATTTCGCTGAGCACGGGAACCGAGAGGTAGCGCACATCATCCTGGGTAAACTTATCATGAGAGGAAACCTTCGCTTTCACCTGCGAGAAGCCCGACTGCACGGCGCTTGAATCAAGTTCATACTTGTAGGTAAAGAGAACCTCTCGAGTCTGTTTGTCGCGAAGAACAACGCTCTTGGTGGAAACGACATCCCCATCGACGTCGAGACTTACCTGCACCTCATTCTGGGCCGCCTCACCCCGGTACCTGAGCCTGACAATAAAAACCGTCGTAGCATCGGCATCGGCAACCTCGTCCTGGACACGCAGATCTTCAATCCAGATATTATCCTTGTCACCGGGGCTGACCTGCACAACGTTCAGCTTGCCGATGGATGCGAGAAGGCCGGATGTAGCGACGCCCTTTGGCCAGCAATTGCTCTGCTGGTCACCAAAAAATACGATGTGTTTCGAGGGCAGATCAGGCGCGCGTTCCGAAGCTTCCTTAGCCAGTGTTACAACCTGAGAGACACTCGCGGTCCTGTCGAGAACCTGGATCTCCTTGATGGCCTCCGTCGCCGCATCTTTCGTTCCCTCTGGATCAAAGCTGAAATCGGAAACCTCACCGCAGAGAGGGATAATGGAGAAGCGGCTGCCATCAGGAAGATCTTCAACCAGTCCAATTGCCGCTTTCTTGGCCGAATCCAGCGTGGTCTGACCACTGCTTCCGTAGGCCATGCTGAGGCTATTGTCTACCACCAGGATGGCGTGCACCGGCTGGCCGGAAGAAACTACCGCCGAGTCGGACTCGGAATAGGGCCGGGCCATAGCAAGGCCGAAAAGGAGCACACAAAGAGTTCGCAGGATCAATAATATGATGTCCCGCAGGGTCAGGATTCGGCGCTGTCTCTGAACAGCCTCCTTGAGGAAATCCATCGCTGCCCAATCAATGACCGTGAACCGGCGGCGGTTCAAAAGGTGAATAATGATGGGGCCTGCGGCAAGGGCTAACCCGGCAAAAGCGAAGGCGCTTGTAAGAAAACTCATCTAATGTTCCTTCCCCGAGAGTTCGGAGAAAATATCCTGCTGCGTTATTTCGTCTTCAACTTACTGGCAATACTGTCAATCTTGCCTTCCTGCAAAATCGGCAGGTAACGGTTTGGCATGGCGAGAACGAAGCACGCCACCGCCGTCCCATAGAGATCGCCGGGCTGACCACCCACACGTTTGTGATCACGCCAAAGCCCATCCTGTGCCGACTCGCCGGAATTGAGCATCTGGCTCGCGACGAGATAGTCCCGTAATCTCGGATAGGACTCTCTCCAGCGCTTCCCTCCAACCTGGTAGAGCGCCTGCCCTACATAGTAGAGGGTATAGGCATCTTCACAGGGCAGCTTCCCGTTCCTGGCTCCCGGCGAAGAATCGCGGCCAATGGCTGCCTGGATCACATCAAGATTCTTACCGATCCGCCAGTCGGCGTACTGCCCGAACTCCTGCAGGCATACGACTCCCGCGGCGGCCATCGCCAGGGTGCCATGACCTCCTGAATAGGTAAACTGGCCAGCCTCCAGCATCGCGGCTTTCGGATTGCTCAAGCCATTCTTGCCAGAGCGGGACTTGTAATACCTTCTAACACTCTGGATCGCCGAACCAACGACCTCAGGAGAGACCTCCAGGCCGCTGTCCATGGCACCCCGAAGCGCTTTCGCCTGCATCACCACCAGGCTGAGATCATGCCCTCTCCCCTGGCGACGAGCGCGGTAATCCCAGCCCCCGTCTTCCGCCTGGGTGTTGGAGATCAGCTTGAGAGACTTATCGAGAACATTACTGAGCGCCTTGTCGTTCGTCATACCGTAGGCCTGGCCAAGAGCGAAGGCCGCCAGGCCGTGATTGTACATATCCCTCTGGGCGTTCGAGATGTTCAGCAGGCCGGAGGGCTTGGCATTCCTGGTCACGAAGTCCAGCGCCCGCTGAACGGTGTTGCCATAGCGGCCGCGGCCTGGCAGATAGCCCGCGGAGAGAAACGCGAGTGCGCCCATCCCCACCAGGCCCAAGTCATTAGAGTTCCAGTTCCCCTCAGGTCCCTGGTTCCTGGCAAGCCATTCGAGTCCCTTCTGCAGGGCTCGCTCACTCGCAGGCGTCACCTCCCACTCACCCTCGGCAAGAACAGATGAAGCTGAAAACGAGAGCGCCAACAACAAAAGCAACGTTGTCTTGAAAACGTTTCTCAACTAGCCACTCCCTCTATATCACAGTCAATGAGCAAAGATGCCGAAGAGTAACCTGGATTCAGACGACCGGGCGCAGAAAAAGCTTACCCGCGATACTCGGCCCAAACAAGGCGAGATAAATTAGACCACCAATCAAAAGCCGACTCAAGCAGGCATCCGGCCCCAGCAGCCAAATTCGCAGAGTCTCTCGGCCCCCTCAGAAGACCAAGAGAACATAGATGATGGCAAGAGCTATATGGACGAGGGCGTAGGGAAGAGCCTTCCTGATGAAACCCGCAAACGAAAGATTGATCTTGTACTTGTGAATGATCGTCACCGCCACAAGAGTGGAGGCTGATCCAATTGGCGTCAGGTTGCCGCCAAGGTTGGCTCCGAAAATTACCGACCACCAGAGCTGCTCGGGAACATCGGTACCAGCCAGCTCCCTAGCCTGCAGGATTTTCGCGAGCATCGCCGCAAGCGGTATGTTGTCAGTAACCGA
>DODI01000264.1:3698-10079 GCA_003509045.1 Planctomycetota bacterium
CCCGTGCCGATCAGTTGCAGAACGAGGGCATGCTCCATAACGTTGATTACAACAAAAAGGGCCGCGAAGAACCCAAGCAGATCCCAGTCGATGGCCTCGTAGAACTTATCGGCGACGGCCTTGTATCGAACGAGCATGATCCCGGCGAAGCTCAACGCCACGAAGCCCATCCCCAGGTCCTGGATATAGGGAAGAACCGAGGTAGAGGCGATCGTGAGAATAAAGAGACCTGTCATCATAGCGCCGAACCAGAAAAAGAACCTGCTCTCGATACCATCGTTCTCATCAAAGCCAGCGACAAGCTCCCGGGCCTGCTCACGTTCCGCTTCGCCAGAGAGACGGCGAATCCCAAACAGGCGGGAGCCGAGGGCTATCGTCACGACAGTGGCGACAAGTACGTAGACGCCTGATTTGAGGAAGAAATCGAGGAAGGCAATATCGGCAGCGTTGCCAACGATAATATTAGGCACCGAGCTGATCAGCGTCAGCAGGCCGCCTATATTTGTCAGCAGCCCCTCTACCAGCAGAAAGCCCAGCAGCTTATCCTCCTGCTGGAGCTTCTTCAGGGAGACCCCACTGAGCGAACCGACAATGATCATGGCCGTCACATTGTTGAGGACCGCGGAAAAGACCACCGTCATCAGCCCATAGAAGATCAGGAGCTTCAATGGATCGCCGCCGGATGCCTTCGTCACCCGAATCGCGATCCAGGTAAAAAGTCCCGTGCGCGAGGTGACGTCGACAAAGAGACTCGAGCCGAGAATGATCGCGATAACCCCCCAGTCGATCGCTGGTATGTAGACCGGGAGATGGATCTCATGCCCGCCGACAGAGATGGGGCCAAAGGGCAGCAGGCCAAAAATAGCCCCCAGCAGCAGGCAGAGAATCGCGAACAGGCCGGCGATAACCGACTTCTTGGCGTGAAGCTTCTCCTCGAAGGCCAGGCAGAGGATCATCGCCGCGAGGATTGAGACGAACAGCAGGGTTACCCAGGCGGGAACCGCCGGATGCGCCTCGGAAATCCAGCCCATGTAGAAAGACAAGTAAACCACCTTCCCATCTAAAGAAGCAGCAGAGGAATATCGTTCAGCTCTACGGCAAGCTCATAGGCCAGGCCGTGCATCGCCAGCTGACCGGAATCCTTGGTGTTCATGACCAGGAGATCGACGTCCCTCGCAGCAGCCAGCCGCTTATAATCCGCAACGTGCAGACCTAGGTCCACTGTCTCTTGAATCTCCACATCGAGCCCCTGCTCCTCCACCACTGTTCTGCAGGACTGGATGTAATCCCTGGCTTCCTTGAGGATCTGGGCCAGGACACTGTCACGCGCGGCAGCGCTGTCGATGCTCGGTATTTTATCGATCGCCTCCATGTAACGCTCAAAAACCTGCTGGTCTTCCAGATTGGTCAGGTGAAGCGTTCCCTGGGATGGAGTAAAGAAAAGCGCGGCGTTCACCAGGCGGCTGTCCCCGGCAAGGTGATCCGTCATCGCCATTACATACCGACATCCGGCTTCTGCGGCAGAGAGCGTCTCTGCGGCCGCAGGGTGGGGGAAAACAAGTACGGGGACACTTACGGTCTGAGTCAGCACCTCGACGTAGGAGCCGAGGCTCTGTCCCCAACGCCAGCAATCGGAATGCAAGCCGCGATAGGTACAGATAAGATCAGGCTTCCCAACGGCGATGAACTCGAGACATTCCTCTATGGTGGAGAAGTCAGCTCCCTTGATGACGCGCTGGGTGGAAATCTCCCGTGAACCTCCCGCGCCCGCATACTTACCGGCAAGGACCGCAAAGCTCTCCGCCGCCTCGTCATCAAGATCGGTCAACACCATGTGGGAGCCAACTGAGAAGGGCTCGTAGCGAAACACCGGCTTATCCGCCGACTTGAAGACACTCTCAAACTGATCAATCCTGGTCATCATCTTGACCCCTCTTCCAGGCGTATTCTCAACAAGATGAACATATCACGCCCCCCCCGCCCCGGGGGGATATTTTTCTTCTCTGCACCGCCCGGAAAGGTAGAGTACCAGACTGTTTCGACCAGGAGGAGAACATGAGCGCCGATTCAATGAACAAAATTCCGGGCAAGAAGCTTCTCGAGCTCCTCTACTGGATGATGCTGACTCGGCGCATCGATGACCGCTGCGAGGCCCTCTTCAAGCAGGGACGTTTTCCCGGCGGGATCTTCTCCCAGGAGGGGCACGAGGCGATCTCTGTGGGATCAGCTATTCTCCTGGAGGAGGGAGACGCTATCGCACCCATGCACCGCGATCTCGGCGCCTACCTGGTAAGAGGAATGTCGCCAGGGAGAATCTTCGCCCAGGCGATGGGACGCCAGGGCGCCCCCAGCGGTGGACGCGACGTGAACACGCACGGACTTGGTGACATCTCGCTGCGGATTTTCGGCTATGTCAGTCACCTGCCCCAATCCATGGGGATCGCCCTGGGAGCAGCCTACAGCTTCCTCTACCGAAAAGAGGACAGGGTCGCCCTGACCTACTTCGGCGACGGAGCTTCCTCCGAGGGAGGCTGCCACGAGGCCCTCAACCTCGCGGCTGTCCTCAAGGCCCCCGTCATCTTCATCCTGGAGAACAACCAGTACGCCTACTCAACCCCCATCGAGAAACAATGCCTGGTAGAGAACCTGTCCATCCGGGCCGAGGGCTACGGAATGCCGGGGGTCACCATCGATGGGACTGATGTCATCGCTGTGATGGAAGCGACCCGGCAGGCCGTCGACCGCGCCCGGGCAGGAGATGGCCCCACGCTCATCGAATGTAAAAACCTGCGCCTGAAGGGACACGCCGCGCACGACCCGGCCGACTACATACCACCCGCCCTGCTAGGGCGGTGGAAGGAGCGGGACCCCATCTCCCTGTTCCGCGAGCGTCTCGAGAATAGCGGCATACTGGATGAGAACAAACTTGCCGAGCTGCGGGGCAGAATCGAAGCGGAGACGGAAGAAGGAGTTGAGTGGGCCGAGGCGAGTCCGTGGCCAGAGGCCGCCACCCTGGAAGAGGATGTTTTCTCCGATGCCTGAGCTGAGCTATCTCGAATCGATCAACCAGGCTCTCCACCAGGAAATGGAGCGCGACGAGAACGTATTCGTCCTTGGAGAAGACGTCGGCGAATTCGGCGGAGCGTTCAAGGCCACCGCCGGGCTCTATGAAAAATTCGGCAGGCGCAGAGTGCTCGACACCCCCATGTGCGAGTGGGCCTTTATCGGGCTGGCCAACGGGGCAGCCATGATGGGGCTGAAACCCGTGGTGGAAATCCAGTTCGCGGACTTCATCTCAACTGGTTTTGACCCCATCGTTCAATACGCGGCGACCACCCATTACCGCTGGGGAGCGAAGCTCCCCCTGGTCATCCGCGCCCCCTGGGGCGGCGGCGCCTGCGCTGGACCTTTTCACTCCCAGTGCAAGGAGGCCTGGTTCGCTCACTGCCCCGGCCTGAAGGTCGTCATTCCATCTACACCCCATGATGCAAAGGGCCTGCTGATCTCAGCAATCCGGGACCCGAACCCCGTGATCTTCTTCGAGCCCAAGTTCCTCTACCGCAGACAGAAGATGGAGGTTCCCCTGGAGACCTACGCAACCCCGCTTGGCGAGGCGGCGATCCGGCGAGAGGGATCCGATCTGAGCATCATCACCTACGGAGCCATGGTCCCGGAGGCGCTCGAAGCGGCCGACACCCTCTGGGCAGAGAACATCAGCTGCGAGGTCATCGACCTGCGAACTCTCGTTCCGCTGGACAAGAAAGCCGTTCTTGGCTCTGTCCGCAAGACCTCGCGCGCGCTCATCGTGCACGAGGCCGTTCGCACCGCCGGCTTCGGAGCGGAGGTGGCCGCGATCATCTCAGAGGAAGCCTTCGATGCGCTCGACGCCCCTCCGGCCCGGCTGACGGCCCCGGATACGCCGGTCCCCTACAGCCCTCCCCTGGAGAAAGCCTTCCGCCCTGACGCCGGTAAGATCGCCGCCCGGGCCCGTGAGCTGATCTGCTACTGAATCCCAGGGAGGCTACTCTGTGAGCTCCAGCTTGCTCCATAGCTCGCGGCCCTTCTTCTCGTCCTCGGTAACGCGTCCCGCCCGCAACCAGACCTGCTTGCCGGCAAAGCGTGAGAGGTCTACCTCGATGTTCGTCCAGCGCCTGGGACCGAGAAGTTTCAGCGGCAAACCCTTGGGAACTGATCTTGAGAGGATCCCTACCTTGTCGTAGTAGACCGTTCCATCCACCTGCAAAAAAGCCATCTGCCGCAGAACAGTCCCGGGCTTGATCCCCATACTGTCGGCCGCGATCTGCAGACGAACCCACTGGCCTGCCGGAGGAATATCACCCAGTCGCCGGGGAGTCGGCTCTGGAGGAGGTTCTCCGAGAGCCTGCAGGTCGCCCCAGAAAACGCTGTGCTCAAACATCCCCGCCGGAGCTTCGCTACCAAATTTCAGCTGTATCACCTTGGGGGGAGTCTTCGGATCAATCCACACCCAGGCAAAGAGCTGGTCACCGGGAGCGGCGACCAGCCAGTAGGTTGAGTTCCTGAACGATCTCTCCTGCCTCCCATTGCCCGTAAGCATCAGCGAACGTTCTCCGGAATGGACCGGGTCCGGCTTCCGCGCCCACACCCAGCCGCCCTGTTCCTGGGCGGCCTGGGGAACGGAGTCCTCCAGCCAGGAATACTCCTCCAGGTTTCCAGATGGTGGCGGCACCTCAGGAATGAAATTCCGCGCGAGGCTCTCTCCATTCGCCTGAACCTCAACAGTCCAGCCTGTGGCGCCTTCGCTGCCAAGCTGCAGACGCAAACGCTGCTTGCCCGAGGCGGGAACCTGCACAAGCCTCCCCAGTTGGGTCCGGATGTCCGAGGGCCCGCCCTGGCCCTTTGTATCGGCAGAGAAGACCGGCCCGACTCCCTCGATCTCGCGTACGAAGGAGCCCAGCCCGACCCGCTCCGTTTCAAGAAGAGTCCAGCCCGGAAAGAGGGTGCTCGCCACACCTGCCTTCAGACTTGTCGTCCCCGGAAGCCAGCAGTCAAAAGCCCCGCTGGGCTTGACCGAATTGAATTTCCGACTCTTGGATACCAGCCGGAAGATGTTTCGACTGTCTCCGTCGTGTTCACCCGCAAGCAAGAGGATGCCATCCCGGGTCGAGATCATCGGTCCTGCATGAAGTCCCTTCGCTGCGGCCCCCAGCTTGAAATCTACGACCCACGAGGCCAGCTTTCTGCCATCCTTTACATCAATCCAGGACAACAGCCCGAAGGTTCCCCAGCCAGCGGCCTTCATCGCATTGTCTCGAACGACCGGAGCCACCGACAGGATGGCCCCGTCACCTCCACTGACCATAAATCCGCGGGAGGCGCCATGCTGCTGCTCCCAGACAACACGGCCATCTTCAAGGGACAACGCCACGAGGCGCCCGGTGGCAGACACGATGACCTTACCATCTGCAATTCCCAGGATCTGGCGAAGCTCCCGGACAGGAGCCTTCCAGCGCAGGCGGCCGGTATCGGTCCGAAGACTGGCAACCGACTCATCCGCGGGCTGGGAAATCAGGACATGGCCGCCTGCGAACAGGGGACGTACGGGGTGGTTCAGATACCATTTCGCGCTCCTGACAAATGCCCGCCAGGGCTGCTTGCGCACCCAGAGCAGACGCCCGCGAAGATCGGTACAGATCACGCTCCCATAGCCGCTGGCTACAAGGCGATCAACTGATCTTCCCAACTGGATCTGGCGAAACATCCTGGACTTGCTGTCATCGCGAAAATTAACCAGGCTCCGCTCGTCCAGCACCTCGCCGGTGCTGCGGGCCAACCGAGTAAAGAGCAGCTCGTGCCCGAGCTCTTCGTGACGGCGCAGATTGAGCAGCACAATGTCCCCTTCCACCAACAGAGGATTGGAAACCGCATGATCGAGGGTTGCGAAAACCCACTTCGGAGCTCCATCTGAAAGGCCGAGGCATTCGAGCCTAGGACCCTGCCGGGAGATCATCCGGGTAACGACAAGGTCGCCCGAGACAATCGGCCGCATAGGCAGCAGAGGCCATTCCCGGCTACCGCCTCTTTGTCCGCCTGCGAGATGGCTCCATCTCAATTTGCCGCTGGCCAGCTCGTAAGCCCGCAGATCGTTGCGATCGTTCACCAGCAGGTAATCGCCGAAGACCGTAAGCGCCATCTGGCGCCCAACCCAGTCGGTCGCCAGGGCGGGAATGTTCGGACGATGTCCCTTGAAGCGCTTATCAAAGTCAAATTGACCCACCCGTTCGGCCGTATAGATTCCCGGGGGCGAGACCTTTACCGAGGAGTCAACAGGCAAAGAATCATCATAGCCCGTCTCCTCGCTGTGATAACGCTCCCGGAGATCCGAGACCATTTTTTCAAAAG
>DODI01000090.1:0-3328 GCA_003509045.1 Planctomycetota bacterium
TGCATGCTGCCGGGGGAGCTCTGGTCAAGCGATGAGGACTATCTCTGGTACAGCCTCGGCGGCTCGGCGAACTTTACCCGGCTGAAGGACGGCTTTCTCGGAGAGGGAACCCTGCAGGCGCGCTATATCCGCGGCGCCAGCGGCGACAAGACCTACACCCTCGGAAAATACGAGAGCGTACGAATCCGGGCCTCCATCGCCGAGCTCGCAGCCAACGGCGGCGCCCCGATGGGCTTCTACACCAGGGTGAAGGATCCCGAGGCGCGCAAGGTCATCACCTCCTACTACGGCTTCCTCCACCAGCATGACGATCTCTACCATGACAACACATCCCATGCCGAGGCTCTGCTTCTCTTTCCCCGCGGCGCGGTGCACGCCGGGGATCTCGCACCGCGCGACCGGTTCAAACAGCTCGGCCGCAAGCTCCTCGACGAACTCGTACTCTTCGACATCCTCCCCGACGACATGGCCTCACCGGCTGTCCGCAAAAAGTACGGACTGGTCGTCGATCCGAACGACACAAATGTCTCTGCCGCATCCCTGCAAAAGACCCTGCCTGCCGGGCGAAGCCGCTTCGATGCCCCCGAGACGGTTCGTGTTTCCGCCAGCCGCCCGGCCCTGCTCGACGAGCTGACGGTACATTTCGTCAATTACAACCGGGCCGAACGCGGCGAAGGCGGCAACCCGGGCGGTACCATCAAGGACGAGAAGCCCATCGCGACGAAGGAATTTGGCGCAAAGATCCAGGTCCCCGAAGGATTCACCGTGAAGCGAGTGGAATTCCTCACGCCCGAGGCCGGCAAGCCAGCTCCCCTCAAGCACGGTGTATCCAATGGACAGGTAACCATCCGGATCCCTTCCTTCAGCGTCTACGGAGTCGCGCGAATCCGCCTACAAAAGAAAGCAGCCGCGAAGCGGCGGCCAAAGGTAGCCGCCATCGTCACCGAGTACCGCCACAACTCTCACGCCGACATCATCGTCAGCCGCCTGCTGCAGACCTACACGCTCGACGGCAAGGGCAGGACCTCCCCGCTCGAGCTGGTCTCGCTCTACACCGACCAGGTGCCTGAAACCGACACCAGTCGGGCGCTGGTCAAAAAACATGGCTTCCGCCTGAGCCCCACCATCGAGGATGCGCTCACTCTCGGTACCGGCAAGCTCGCCGTCGACGGGGTGCTCCTCATCGCAGAGCACGGTAAGTACCCGCGCTCGGCGACCGGGAACGTGCAATACCCCAAGCGCCGCTTCTGGGACGAAACGATCAAGGTCTTTAGCGAGAGCCAACGCGTCGTTCCCGTCTTCGTCGACAAGCACCTCGCGGACAACTGGAAGGACGCCAGCCATATCTACGACTCGGCCGTGAAAATGAAGATCCCCATCATGGCCGGCTCTTCCCTGCCGACCACCTGGCGGCGGCCGGCGGCTGACGTGCGACGCGGAGCGAAGCTGAAGGAGATCGTCGCCATCACCTACGGCAGCACCGATGCCTACGGGTTCCACGCCCTGGAGTACTGCCAGGCTCTTGCCGAGCAGCGGGGCGGCGGCGAAACCGGGATCCGGTCGGTCCGAATGCTCACCGGCAAGGCGGTCTGGGATGCCTTCGAGAAAAAACTCTTCGATGTGGAGCTTTTCAACCAGGCCTGGAATCGTCTCACCTGGAGGCAAGCCCCACGGGACAAGCTGGCAGAGCGTGTCCCCTCCCCCCTCCTCTTTCAGCTCGAATACGTTGACGGCCTGCGGGTCAACCTGCTCGAGCTCAACGGCGCGGCCGCCGAATGGTCAGGGGCCTGGCGCTACGCTGACGGAGCGGCCCGGTCCTCCCTCTTCTGGACCCAGGAGGGGCGTCCGGGAATGCACTTCACCTGGCTCCTGAACGGAATCGAGAAGATGATCCTCACCGGAAAGCCCGCATGGAACCCGGAGAGAACCCTTCTCACCAGCGGCGCCCTTGACGCCCTGCTCCTCTCGCGTAAGGAGAACCAGCGTCGGGTCAGGACTCCCTACCTCGAGCTCAAATACCAGCCGTCCTGGAGCTGGAAGGAGCCTCCCTTTCCCCCGCCCATGCGACCCTGGTCTGAGCAATGAAACGCCTTCCACTATTCGCAAGTTTCATCCTGCTGACCCTCTGCACAGCGGCTCTTCAGGCCCAGCGAGTACGCTGGGAAACATCGAATGTGGTGGGATCCCCCGACCCCCCACTGCCCTTCACCGTCAAGAAGACCTACACCGGGATCGAATGGAAATCACCGATCTACGCCCTGGAGGAACCGGGAACGGACAAGCTGCTCGTCATCACCCAGGGGGGCGAACAGAACAGACCCTCCAGGATCCTCCGAATAGAGGATGATCCCGCCGTAAAGAAAACCGAGCTCTTCTACGAGCTGTCCGGCCGTCTCCTCTATGGCTTCACCCTCCACCCGAAGTACGGCGAAAACGGACAGGTCTTTATCTTCAGCAACGGCCCCACCGGCAAGCCAAACCGTATTAACAGGATCTCCCGCCTCACCCTCGACTCGAAAGCCGGCCGGATTGTGGATCCTAAATCCGAACACACGATCATCGAGTGGCCCTCGGCTGGACACGATGGAGGAGATCTGCTCTTCGGCCTCGATGGCATGCTCTACATCACCACCGGCGATGGCACAGGGGACTCTGACCTCAACCTCGCCGGCCAGGACATCTCCAACCTCAACGGCGCCGTCCTGCGCATCGATGTCGACAACCCCGGGAAGGACCTCCCCTACTCGATCCCGAAGGACAATCCCTTTGTCTCTGTGAAAAACGCCCGTGGAGAATGCTGGGCATTCGGCCTGCGGAATCCCTGGCGGATGTCCATGGACCGCAAAAACGGACGGATCTGGGTCGGCAGCAACGGCCAGGATCTCTGGGAAAGCGTAAACATCCTCAACCGGGGAGAAAACTACGGCTGGAGCGTCTACGAGGGCAACCATCCCTTCTACCTGAATCGCAAGCTGGGTCCGGCGCCCTTCGTGCCGCCGACTATCGAACATCACCACCGCGAGGCCCGTTCCCTCACCGGCGGCGTGGTCTACTACGGCGGAAAACTGCCGAGGCTTGACGGCGCCTACGTCTACGGTGACTACGCCACCGGCAAGATCTGGGGCGCGCGCCACGATGGGAAAAAGCTCACCTGGCATGAGGAGATCGCCGACACCTCGCTGAAGATCGCCGGCTTCGCGGTGAGCCCCAGGGGGGAATTGCTGGTCGTTGACCATGGCAGCGGCCTCTACCGGATCGTCCAGACCCCGCCGACGGGAAAGCTGCCCGATTTTCCCCGCAAGCTCTCAGAGACCGGGATCTTCTCATC
>DODI01000439.1:0-5035 GCA_003509045.1 Planctomycetota bacterium
GCCGATGTCATTGTCGCCCTGCCGGGCGGGGCCGGCACCCGCTCAGAGGTCGAGCTGGCGCTCGAGTACGGCAGGCCTCTCATCTGCTGGCTGGGTGAGGAGGGCGGCATAGCCGGGCTCCCGGATGGCGCCGCGCCGCTGGCTGGTTCTTTTGAGGAACTGACGAACTATCTTACGAGGGGGCTCCGGGAGAGGAGCTTCCCCTGAAAGCTTGCATTTTCCGGCAGGTCGGTTAAATCGAGACCATGTGCGCAAGGAACTCCTGTAACGGCGACGCCGCCATCCGGCTGCGCGGACTTCGCCAGAACAACTTGAGGGACATCGACATCGATATCCCCCTGGGCAAGCTCACCGTGATTACGGGTGTGAGCGGTTCGGGGAAATCCAGCCTGGCCTTCGATACGCTCTATGCCGAGGGGCAGCGCCGCTACGTTGAGACGTTTTCCGCCTATACCAGGCAGTTCCTTGACCGCTTTACCCGGCCGGACGCGGACTCGATAGATGGAATCCCCCCGGCGGTCGCCATCGACCAGTCCGGCGCGGTGAAGACCTCTCGTTCGACGGTGGGCACCATGACCGGAATTAACGACTACCTCAAGCTGCTGTATTCACGCTGCTCCCGAGGCTATTGTCCGCAGTGCGCAGAGGAGGTTGAACCTGAGAATACCACCGCGGTGCTCGAGAGCCTCGCTGCCCTCGAGGCTTCGGACTGGCCCGTTCTCATCGTAGCTCCCGTTCCCCTCGGAGGCTTCGAGTCGGTAGAGGTCATCTCGACGGCTTTCCAGGGCCAGGGATTTCTGCGCTTTCTTCGCGGCGGGGAGGTTGTTCGTATCACCGATCTCGAGGCTGGTGATCTCGAGGACGGACGGGTGGATATCGTCGTCGACCGTCTCTCGAAGAGCTCCGCCTCGCGGCAGCGGCGCGTAGATTCCATCGAGCAGGCCTTCAAGGTCGCCCATGGAAGGATGAGACTTCTTACCTCGAGGGGCTCGAGGGACTTTACGCGCGGACTGCGCTGCTCCGCCTGCGATGTGGCCCTGCCGAATCCTACCCCCGGGCTCTTCTCCTTCAATACGCCCTATGGGGCCTGCAAGGAGTGCCGCGGGTTTGGCAGGATCATCGAGATCGACTGGGAATTGGTCGTTCCCGATCGCCGCCTGTCGCTCAGTTCAGGCGCCATCAAGCCGTGGAAGAGCAAGGGGCGGCGCTCAGGCCGCTGGCGTACGAAATGCAGGAGAGCCTGCGAGGCGCGGGGACTCGATATGGATATTCCCTGGGAGGAGCTCTCCAGGGAGGACAGGGCCTTCGTCATCGACGGCGGCGGGGGTGGCTGGGCCGGGGTGAAAGGTTTTTTCCGCAGCCTCGAAAAGAAGAAGTACAGGATGCACGTGCGAGTGTTCCTGTCGCGCTACCGCGGCTTCAACGAGTGTCCATCCTGCCGCGGTGGTCGCCTGAGGCCTGAGGCCTTCTGCTTTCGCGTTGGCGGAATGACGCTGCCGGAGTTCTGGAAGCTGCCGGTGCTCGCCGGCGTCAGGATTCTGGCCGAGCTTGCAGCCGGGAAGCTGCAGAGGCCTGAGCGCCTCGTGGTGGAGGAGATCTCCTCCCGGCTCGGCTACCTGGACTCCGTCGGTCTCGGCTACCTGTCGCTCGATCGCCAGTCCCGCACGCTCTCCGGGGGGGAGGTGGAGCGGGTGAACCTGACCGCAGCTCTCGGGGCCTCGCTGGTGGACACCCTCTTCGTTCTCGACGAGCCCTCCATCGGGCTGCATGCGAGGGATAACGTGCGCCTGCTCGAGATTCTGCGCCAGGTGCGTGACCGCGGCAATACGGTGGTGGTGGTGGAGCATGATCCGGAGATTGTCGCCGCCGCCGACCATGTGATCGATATGGGGCCCGGGTCCGGCAGCGCTGGAGGCGAGGTGGTGGCTGAGGGGCCTGTCGGAAAGATCATCGCGAGCGCGGATTCGCTCACCGGCGCCTACCTCAGGGGGGAGTCCCGGGTGGCCGCCGCCTCGCGCAAGCGCCGCAAGGTGAAGCCTTCCCGTTGCCTGGCGATCGCTGGAGCGCGCGAGAACAACCTTCGGGAGCTTGATGTCGATATTCCGGTCGACGTCTTCACCGCCATCAGCGGGGTATCCGGGTCCGGCAAGAGCTCCCTGGTCCACCAGGTTCTCTGGCGCCACTGGCAGCGAGAGCAGGGCCTTGCGGTCGAGGGTGAGGTGCTCGTGGATTCCATTCGCGGCCTGGAGCTGGTCGACGAGGTCGTGCTGGTCGACCAGTCGCCCATCGGGAAGACTCCCAGGGGTAATTCGGCGACCTATACGAAGGTTTTTGACCGAATCCGCAAGCTCTTCGCCGCCACGGATGAAGCCCGCGAGGCCGGCTTTGACGCCGGCGCCTTCAGCTTCAACGTGAAGGGCGGCCGCTGCGAGGAATGCAAGGGGGCGGGGGTTGTCCAGGTCGAGATGCAGTTTCTATCCGATGTAACGCTGACCTGTGAGGCCTGTGACGGACGCAGGTTCCGGCAGGAGGTGCTGGGGATCAGGTACGGGGAGCTCAATGTTCACGAGGTTCTCCAGCTGACCATCGACGATGCGGCTGTCTTTTTCAGCCATGAGGAGAAGCTCGCGGAGACGCTCCGTTTTCTCGCTTCCCTGGGTCTTGGCTACCTGCAGCTCGGACAGCCGCTCAACACTCTCTCCGGCGGCGAGGCCCAGCGCCTGAAGCTGGCCTCCAGGGTGCTGATGGCCCGCGGGGGAGGAAGACTGCTCTTTCTCCTGGATGAGCCGACCACGGGTCTCCACCTCGACGATATTCGCCGGCTGCTCGATGTTCTTCACGGGCTGGTCGACCGGGGACACGGGGTCGTCATTATCGAGCACCAGGTGGATGTGCTGGCCCAGGCCGATCACCTCATCGATCTCGGGCCGGAGGGCGGCGATGGCGGCGGGCGTCTCGTCGCCAGCGGCTCGCCCGAGGAGGTCGCCGCGGTGAAGGACTCGATCACCGGACGCTGGGTTGGCGAGGCGCTCAGGGCGACCGGGAAGATCACGGCCGGGCGAAAGGCCTCCAGGCGGTCCTCCCGGCGAAGGAACGTGATCCGGGTGGTCGGCGCGAGGGAAAACAATCTCAAGAACATCAACGTCGAGATTCCACGCAACGCCTTTGTCGTCGTCACCGGCCTCAGCGGTTCCGGAAAATCATCGCTGCTCTACGACATTGTTTTCTCCGAAGGACAGCGACGCTACCTCGACTGCCTGTCTCCCTATGCCCGCCAGTTTGTCGAGGATCTGCACCGCCCCGACATCGACCATCTCGAGGGCATTCCGCCTGCTGTCGCGATCGAGCAGCGCACCACTGTCGGAGGGAGGAAGTCCACCGTGGGGACCGTCACCGAGATCTATCACTTTCTTCGCCTGCTCTTTACCCGGGTCGGAGCGCAGGTCTGTCCCGGCTGCGATGTGGAGGCTGTTCCCCGGAGCTTCGATGAGATTCTCGAGCGGGTCCGGGAGCTGGCCTCCGGTGGGGGCGCCCTGCTGGCGCCGGTGATTCGCGGCAAGAAGGGTTTTCACCACACGGTTCTCTCAAAGGCGCGGGCTGAGGGGATTCTCGAGGCGCGCATCGATGACGGCTGGATCGAGATTCCCGAAAGAGAGCTGCGCCTCGCCCGGCACAAGGTTCATGACATCGACCTGGTCCTCAGGAGATTCTCCGCCGCCGGGAAGAATACGGGGGTCGACCTGTCGAGGGCTCTCCTGCGCGCCCTTGAGCTTGGCAGGGGGGTGGTTCGTTTTGTCGATGACCAGGGGGAGGAGACTCTCCTCAGCAGGAACAGATCCTGTCCCTCCTGCAGCCGTGATTTTGACGAGCCCGACCCGAGAAATTTCAGCTTCCATTCCCGGCATGGGGCCTGCGGCGAGTGCTCGGGTTATGGCGCGTTCTACAGGCTTGATCCGCTGAAGCTGATCGAGAACTGGGACGCTCCCCTGGAGGCGAAGAGAAGCGGCCCGCTCACCTTCCTGGATGAGCCGCCCTTCGGGCGCGGCTTCCGCAGAGCCTTCCTCGCTGAGCTTGCCGGGATCAGGGGGCTTCCCACAGATGGCAGAGAGCTCTCGCAATGGGGGAAGCGGGCTCTTGGAATCCTGCTGGAAGGAAAGGGGCGATCCGGATTCCCTGGCCTGGTGCCCATGGTCAATCAGCTCCTGGAGGACCTCGAACCTGATGACAGGGACAGGTATCTCGCCCGGAAGGGCTCGGAGATGGTCTGCCCAGCCTGCGATGGAGCCAGAATCGCCCGCCGCTGGGGAGCCGTACGGGTGGGAGGGAAGAGCATAGGCGAGATGACCCGGCTCTCTGTTGAAGAGCTGAGGCTGGCCCTCGGGACGCTGGAGGTCAAGGAGCGGGACCGGCCGATCGTGGATCCTATCCTGGTAGAGATCGCCTCACGTCTCGAATTTCTGTGCAAGGTAGGGCTCGACTACCTCGCCCTGAACCGGTCCGCCAACACGCTCTCGGGAGGAGAGGCTCAGCGCATCCGGCTGGCTTCGGCTCTGGGCTCGAATCTTCGGGGAGCCTGCTATATTCTCGATGAGCCGACGATCGGTCTGCACCCGAGAGATAATGAGCGGCTGCTGGAGACTCTCAGGGATCTGCGCGACAAGGGCAATAGCGTCTATGTGATCGAGCACGATGATGCGACCATCGAGGCGGCTGATCATGTGATCGATATGGGGCCGGGCCCGGGCCGTCACGGCGGCGAGGTTGTCGTCCAGGGGGCTCTCGATGAGATCATCTCCGACAAGACATCCGAGACGGCGCGCTATTTCCGGGACCGGGACAAGAGGAGCTTCGAGTTGGCGGCGGAGCCGCTCGATGATTCTCCCTGTCTCGAGATTCGCGGCGCCACCCTGCACAATCTCAAGGATATCGATGCGAAGATTCCGATGGGGGCCGTGACGGTGGTGACGGGCGTCTCGGGATCGGGGAAGTCGACGCTGGCGTTCGACACCATCTACGCCGAAGGCCAGCGGCGCTA
>DODI01000284.1:0-1285 GCA_003509045.1 Planctomycetota bacterium
TGCCGGCGGAGACGACGGTGGAGATGCCGCTGGAGATGCTCCTCCTCCCCCTCCCGGAGAGGCTGAAGCCGCTGGTTGATTCGCTGAGAAGTCACGAATCGACCCCGATCTGTTTTTCGGTTCCCGGTGCCGGGATCGCGACTGGACCTCACTGAGGCGCCCTTTCGGGATCCAGGCACTGAGCCAGTTTTTTTAGAGCGAGCAGGGATTATTTCAGAGTTATGAGTCGACGTGTTGTTGTTACCGGACTGGGGGCCTCGACTCCTATCGGAACCGGAGTCGAGAAGTTCTGGCAGAGCCTGTTGGACTGCCAGAGCGGGGCCAATGTCATCGAGGCCTTCGACACCGAGGCCTTCCAGGTGCATATCGGTGCCGAGGTGAAGGACTTCGATGCGGCCGAATACCTCGGCGGGAAGGCAGCCCGAACTCTCGACCGATTTATCCAGCTAGCCCTCGTCTCGGCCGATCAGTCGGTGGCGGACAGCGGTCTCGATTTCGAGAAGGAAGACGTCACCAGGGTCGGCTGCATCTGGGCGTCCGGCATTGGCGGACTTCTCGAGATGGAGGCGACCCATCACGTCTACCTTGACAGGGGGCCCAGACGAATCAGTCCTTACTTCATTCCGAAGCTCATGATCAACGCGGCCTCCGGGCAGATCGCCATTCGTTTCGCGATCCAGGGGGTTAATTTCGCGGTGACCTCGGCCTGCGCTTCAGCGCAGCATGCTATCGGCCTGGCCTTCAGAAGCATCAAGCACGGAGAGTCGGAGGTCATGATCACCGGCGGTTCTGAGGCCGCGATCACTCCGCTGGGGCTGGGCGGCTTCTGCTCCCTGCGCGCCCTGTCGACTCGGAATGATGACCCGGCAACGGCTTCGCGGCCCTTTACCCTGGACCGGGATGGATTCCTGATGGGTGAAGGAAGCGGAGCCCTGGTCCTGGAAGAGCTCGAGCATGCCCGGGCTCGCGGCGCTGAGATCTATTGCGAGGTTCTCGGTCTCGGAATGACAGATGACGGTCATCATATTTCGGCCCCGGTGCCTGAAGGCACCAACGCTACCCGGGCCATCCAGATAGCCTTGAAGGAGGCCGGCAGGAACCCGGATGAGGTTCAGTACATCAATGCCCATGGGACCTCGACTCCGCTTAACGATGTGATGGAAACCAGGGCTGTTCGGGCGGCCTTTGGTGATCATGCCGACAAGCTCATGATGAGCTCTACTAAGTCACAGGTTGGTCATCTGCTGGGCGCCTCCGGGGCGGTGGAGAGCGTAGCCTGCTGCCT
>DODI01000284.1:1674-5059 GCA_003509045.1 Planctomycetota bacterium
CTCGATTACGTTCCCAACGAACCCCGGGAAGCGACCATCGACAACCTTATCACCAATTCTTTCGGATTCGGCGGCCATAACGTTACGATGGCCTTCGGAAAAATTTGAGCAGGTCGCAGGAAAGTCGAGCAGGAAAAGGACAGGGACGTGAGCAAGGTATTATTCATCGCAGATAAGATCAGTGAGGATGCGCTTGGGCTTCTCTCCGGCTGCCCTGACCTGGAGGTCGATAATCGGCCGGGGCTTCCAATCTCAGAGAAGCTGGAGGCCGTTCGCGTGGCCGATGCGCTTATCGTCCGAAGCGCCACGCAGGTGGATGCCGAGCTGCTCGAGGCCGCAGAGTCCCTGTCCCTCGTGGTGCGAGCTGGCGTCGGGGTTGACAATATCGACCTCGATGCTGCCACCCGCAAGGGCGTCGTCATTCAGAATGTACCGGAGGGGAATACGCGTTCGGCGGCAGAGCATACCATCGCCATGATGCTGGCGCTCTCGCGTAACATTCCAGAGGCCCATCGATCGATGAAGTCCGGCGAGTGGGACCGGGGAAGGTTCGTCGGTGTGGAGTTGCAGGGCAAGACTCTCGGGGTCATCGGTTTCGGAAAAATCGGCCGCCATGTGGCGCATATGGGTTCCGGCCTGGGGCTTGAGATCCTGGCCTTTGACCCGTTTCTCGCGCCGCATATGGCGGAAGAGCTTGGTGTCGAGCTGGTCGCTGATCTTGGCGACCTGGCCTCCCGCTGCGATTATCTCACGGTCCATGTTCCAAAGACCGAGGGTACGAGCGCCCTGATTGGAGCCGATGTGCTGTCGCGGGCCAGGGAAGGCCTGAGGGTGATCAATTGCGCCCGGGGCGGAATTGTCGATGAGGCGGCGCTTCTCGAGGCGATCGAGAGCGGCCGGGTAGCCGGAGCCGCCCTGGATGTCTTTGAGGAGGAGCCCCCGACGAACAGGGAGTTGGTCGACCATCCGGCCGTGGTGGTGACTCCGCATCTCGGAGCATCGACCCGCGAGGCCCAGGTGAACGTCGCTGTTTCCGCCGCGCAGCTTGTCGTCGACTATCTCCAGCATGGAAAGCTTCACAGCCCGGTCAACGCGGTCTTCCTGGAGCCGGATCTGCGCGAGCGTCTCGACCCCTACGGTGAGCTCGGACGCCGCCTTGGACATCTGCACGCCCAATTCCTCGAGGGCAATCCCAAGAGAATCATCGTTAAGTATTTCGGCGATATATTCGACGACCCCCAGAGCCGCAACTTCGTCACCGCCAAGGTGCTGGCCGGTTTTCTCGGCGACCGCTGTTCGCAGCCGGTGAACCAGGTCAACGCCAGGTCGCTGGCGCGCGACCAGGGCCTCGCGGTCGAGGAGGCCAGCGAGGGCAGGAGCCGCTACTTCGCCAACATGATCCGCGTCGAGCTGACCGATAGCTCCGGCGAGAGGAATCTCGGCGGCTCGATCCGAGGCCGCAAGGGAATACGCCTTGTCTCACTCGACAACTATCACTTCGACGCGGTGCTCGAGGGGCAGATGGTGATTTCTGCCAATGAGGACAGGCCTGGAATGATCGGTACGATCGGCCAGGTGCTCTCCTCTCACGAGATGAACATCTCCTCAATGTCGCTCGGCCGTGACCGCAGCGGAGGTACCGCGCTCTCGGTCATCAACCTGGATGCGCCCGAGGTGGCGAAGCTCGCAGCGGTCGCCGAAGATCTCATGCAGGAACAGGGGATCCTCTGGGCTCGTTGTCTGCAGGCGGACTGAGGGCATAAAAAAAGGGCTCAAACCTGCAAACGGAATGAGCCCGTGGAACGTGGGTTGGGGGCGATCTTAATGGGCGCCGCGCTGAACCTTTCCGGAGCACCGGAGAGTCGCGCTCGATCGATCCGGGCTACCCCTGCGGGAGCCGCGGGCGGTCGTTTTTTCCCGCACCATCTAAGAGTAGGACGAGAATCCAAAATCGTCAACTCCGCCGGCCCGGGCAGGGACTACAGTCGCCGCTTAAAGTCTGTAGCTTATTGATTTGAAAGAGGTTACATTAATCCTATGAGTCTCCCAGGTTATGTCATCGCATGTTCCGTATATGCTGTGCTGGGTATCTGCACAGCGTGGGTGTTTCGTTCTTCGAGGACGATTCGGGAGCATCCCTGGTGCCAGTTCTCAGCTCTGCTGATGAGCTTCCTGGCGGCTATTCCCGCCCTTGTGGTGTCCTCGAGGGAGCTCTATATGGAGTTTCATCTCGGCTTCCAGGGGTTTCTCTTCCTGGGCAGCGCGCTTTGTCATGTTCCCGTATGGATTTACATAGCGGTTTTTCACAGCGGTCGGCTGGCGGGTACTTTTGCCCCGGCCGTCACCGGCTCCCGGCTCGCCGGGAGGCCTTCCGGAGAGCTCTCTCCCATGAAGGAGTGGAAGCTGGTAGAGGAGCACCTGCGGCAGCTTGCGAACAACCCTCTCGACGCCCGTCGCCGGGAGTCTCTGGCGGATTCCTACCTGCGTCTGGGAACGCTTGATTCGGCCATTTCCGAGTACCGCAAGGCGGCCGACAGCCTTGATTCCGGGCCGGAGCAGGCGCGGCTGCTCTACAGGGCGGCCTATGTCTGTGTCGAGCGCAGGATGTCGGTGAAGAAGGCGTTGCCGCTGCTCAGGCGGCTGGTTCGGCTCTATCCCCGCAGCTACTATGCCGCCTACGCCAGGCGTATCCTGAATCGCTACGAGGCCTACGAGGCGGCCGGATTGCTGAACTCCGGAGGCACCGACTGGTGGGATGGCGGCGGAGATCCGCCAGCCTGATTCAGCCGCGCGGGTGAAACTCGGCGTGGAGCCCCTTCAGCTCTGATTTTTCGATGTGGGTGTAGAGCTCGGTGGTCTCCACGCTCACGTGGCCGAGGATCTCCTGGACGATTCGCAGGTCGGCTCGTCCCCGTAGCAGGTGGGTAGCGAGGGAGTGCCTCAGCGTATGAGGGGTGACCTTCTTGGAGATTCCCGCAAGCAGCGCGTATTTGCGCACCATGGCCGCGATCACCTCCCGGCCCAGCCGCTGTCCGCTGCGGCTGAGGAAGAGCAATTCCTCGTCAGCTTCTCTCAGCAATCCGGGGCGTTCCTTGAGACGATAGCTCTCGATGGCGTCCAGGCAGGTCTTGCTCGTGGGAACGATCCGCTCGCGGTTGCCCTTGCCCTTGCAATGAATGATTCCCTGGTCGGAACGCACATCCTGTAGCCGCAGTCCGCAGGCTTCCGATACCCTCAGTCCCGAGGCGTAGAGGAGCTCGATCATGGCGCGGTCTCGCAAAGAATAGCGTGAAGGGTGTTCAACAATGGCGTCCATCAGCCTGGTGACCTCGTCTTCACCCAGGACATCAGGCAGGTATTTTCCCTTGCGGGGGGTCTCGATATG
>DODI01000295.1:0-9580 GCA_003509045.1 Planctomycetota bacterium
TGTTCTCGCTGTAGAAGTTGATGAAGCGCAGCCCGCCGGCCGCCAGCTTATCGAGGTGCGGGGTCTCGATCTCGCCTCCATAGCAGCCGAGGTCTGAGTAGCCCATGTCATCTGTCATCACCAGGACGATGTCGGGTGGGTTTTCTCCCCGGCAGGGCGACTGCGCAAGCGCCATCACGGCAATGAGCAGTGTGTGGATGTTAATTCGTGGCATGTGTCTTCAGGGGGTTGGTCGCGTTTGATGTCCGGCCCCATTGTAGTCCAGCGGCGCCTCGGGAAAAAGAACCCCCGGATCCTCCCCCATTGTTGATTCTTGCTTTTTGACGGCCCGGGATGAAGAGTGACCTCTTCTTCGCGAAAGGTACGGGTTGCGAGATGGCTGATTTTGATACCATTGTCATCGGTTCAGGATCCGGTGGGCTCACAGCCGCCGTTGCCCTGGCCAACGCGGGGCAGAAGGTGCTGGTGCTCGAGCAGCACTATCTCCCGGGAGGCTGGACCCACTCCTTTCCGCTGCACGGCCACCTGTTCAGCCCCGGGGTTCACTATCTCGGTGAACTCCAGTCCGGCGGTATGATGCGCGCGATCTTCGAGGGGCTGGGGATGGGCGGGGATCTCGAGTTTTACGAGCTCAACCCGGATGGGGTCGATCACGTGATTGTCGGTGATGAGCGGTTTGATATTCCGGCCTGCGTGGACACCTTCGAGGCTCGCCTCATCGGGCGTTTCCCCGAAGAAGAGACAGGAATCCGGCGCTATTTCAGGTTTGCCCGTAAGATTGTCCGCGAGCTGGCCAGGCTTACCAATCTCAGCGGAGGGCCCCTGTCTGTTTTGAAGCTGCCGTTTCTCGCGCCTCGAACGGCCCTTTTTGGACTGCGTCCGATTGGGAAGATCATCCGCAGGCATTGCAGGGATCCTTTCCTTAGAACGATTCTGGAGGTTCGGGCAGGGGATCATGGGGTGGACCCGCTGCGGGTTCCCTGCGCACAGCATCTCGGCGTCGAGTCGCACTATTGGAACGGGGGCTGGTATCCCAGGGGGGGCGGGGCCGCTCTGCCAAAGGCCTACCTGAAGCAGCTGCGGGCCCGGGGCGGCGAAATCCGCCTGCGGTCGAAGGTGGAGAAAATTCTTATCGAGGGCGGCCGGGCGGTGGGAGTTGTTATAGAAGATGGAGACGAGCTGCGCGCCGGCAATGTTCTGTCCAATGCCGACTCGGAGGTCACCTATCGCACCCTGGTGGGGGATGATCATCTCTCCGCCGGGCTCCGGCGAAGGCTCGTGAAAACAGAGTATTCAATATCAGCGGTCAGTCTCTTCATGGCATCCCGGCTCGATCCGAGGGCCGCGGGGCTGGACTCAGGGAACTACTGGATCTGCTCAGAGCCGGATGTTCCCGCCACCTATGACTACGCCTTAAAGAAGAACCTCGATGACGAAGGAGTGCCGCCCGGTCTCTTCCTTACAGTGACCAGCCTGAAAGATCCGGGGAAACTGCAGGATGGGATTCACACGATGGAGGCGTTTTCGCTGGTGTCCTACGACGCCTTTGAGGGCTGGCGCCGGGGCGCTACGGGAGAGCGGGGCGGGGAGTACGAGGCTTTTAAGGAGGTCCTCAAGGACAGGATGCTCGCCGGGCTGGAGCGAGTGGTTCCGGGGCTTCGCGACAGCCTGGAGTTCTGTGATGTGGGCTCCCCCCTGACCAATGATCATTACGTCAACGCTTTTCGGGGTAATGCCTACGGTACGGCAAAGGTAGCCGGCCAGATAGGCCCCTTCTCGTTTCCATTGAAGACCGAGATCCCGGGCCTCTATCATTGCGGATCCTCGACGGTTTCCCACGGGGTCATGGGGGTGATGATCAGCGGCCTGGAGGCTGCCGCAAAAATCCTCGGTCGCCCCTCCTCCTCCCTCCTCAATACCGCTGGCGGGACGATCACGCTGCGTTCGGCTGAGGAGGAGACACAGGCCCTGTCCTGAACTTTAAGGCCGGGGTCTGAGTTGACAGCTTTCCGCCTTCCTGTGACCATAGATCTTCCCGATGGAGTAACCGCAGGCGATGTGAATGGAACATCTTATGAGAATCGTAAAACTGGCGCTGGTTTTGGCTTTGCTGTGTCCTGTCTTTCCGGGCCTCGCGCGCTCGGCGGATGTCGATGTCGAGAAGCTGTCCGCCTACATCTCGAAGGCCCGTGAGGATTGGGCGGTTCCGGGGCTGGCTGTCGCTATCGTGAAGGATGGAAAGGTCGCTCTTGCTCGCGGATACGGAGTCCGGGAGCTTGGCGGCGACAAGCCCGTAGATGCTGACACCCTCTTCGCTATCGCCTCCAACAGTAAGGCCTTCACCTCCGCTGCTATTGCGACCCTGGTCGAGGATGGGAAGCTTGGCTGGAATGACCGGGTTAAAAAGCACCTGCCATGGTTCCAGCTCTACGATCGCTACGTGACCGAGGAACTGCGGGTTTTCGAGTTGCTCTGCCATCGCAGCGGCCTCGGAACTTTTAGCGGCGACCTGCTCTGGTACGGTACAGGCTACAGCTCGGAGGAGGTTGTCCGCAGGGCGCGATTCCTCGAGCCAAAGGGGATCTTCCGTTCGGATTTCGGTTATTCCAATCTCATGTTTATCGCAGCCGGCGAGGTTCTGAAGGCGGTCAGCGGGAAGCCCTGGGCGGAATATGTCGAGAAGAGGTTCTTTGCTCCACTTGGAATGAAGCGCACGCGTGCCACTGTCCGGGGACTGGACCGGGTTGAGAACGTCGCGACTCCGCACGGGGAATCCGGGGGCCGCCTGGTAACCTTTCCCTGGGTCAGCTGGGACAGCATGGGCGCCGCCGGCGGAGTCATCTCATCTGTAAGAGACATGTCCCTCTGGGTTCGGATGCAGCTCGGCCAGGGGCATTGGGACGGGAGGCAGTATTTTTCCAGGGAGTCGTCGCGGAAGATGTGGAAGCCTCATATCCTGACGGGAGTCAGCGTCTCCGATCGCAAGAGGTATCCATCGACGCACTTTAAGGCCTACGCTCCCGGCTGGGGGGTGAAGGACTACCTGGGCAGAAAACTGGTTCGTCACGGGGGAGCCTATGACGGCATGTATTCGGGAGTCATGATGGTTCCCGAAGAGCGGCTTGGTGTTGTCGTATTGACCAACAGCATGACCGGGATCGCTCACGCGCTCACGCTCCGGGTCCTGGATGCCTACCTCGGCTGCAAGGAGCGTGACTGGTCGTCGGAGTTCTTGCCGCGTGAGAAGCGCGGGCGTCGGCGGAAGATCGAGATACAGGAGGCGCTGGTAAGAGGGCGGGTGAAGGGCACGAAACCGTCCCTGGGCCTTGCGGCCTACGGGGGAACCTATGGCGGACCGCTCTATGGAGATGCTTCCATCAAGCTCGAGGAGGGCCGTCTGGTCCTGCGTCTGGCACCAGCCCCTGGTCTTGTCGCTGACCTGGAGCATCTTCACTACGACACCTTCCTGCTCACCTGGCGGAAAAAATTTCCATGGTTTGGCAGGGGTACCTGTCGATTTCTTGTCGACAAGAGCGGGAGGGTTGAGGAACTCGAGCTGGATGTTCCCAACGATGATTTCTGGTTTACTGAATTAGAGTTCAGACGCAGGTGAATTTTTAACGGCCCTGTCGGCCCTGGCTTTGTTAGTTTGTTCATGAAGCTCCGGTTCTTTTCGGTGATCGAGGTTCCCATATGGCGTTAAAAAAGAAGCTGACGGTTCGAAAGGTTATCACCTTTGTGATGATCTCGATCCTGCTGGTGTCGCTCCTCACCTGGTATTCCACGCGTGAGACCCTGCCGGGACGGGTTCGAATCGCCACGGGTCCAACCGGGGGGCTGTACCATGATTTCACATTGAGGATCAAGAAGCTGCTCGAGGATCGTTTTCCGCTCGAGGTCGAGCTGGTCTCCACTTCGGGATCAAACAGTAACCGCCAGCGGCTGCTTGGCGAGGCCGGAGCCGAGCTCGTAGACCTGGCCGTTGTCCAGGACGGGGCTGTCTCGATGAAGGATCTCTTCGTGGTCACGCCGATCTACAAGGAGCTCGTGCACGTCATCGTCAGGAAGGGGCGCGGGATGGATTCAATCCCGGACATCGATGGCAGGCGGGTCGCGGTCGGACTCGAAGGCTCCGGGATGCAGGTCAGCGCCGCTAAAGTTCTTAATCATTACCAGCTCAAGGTGGAGCGCAGGTCGGTATCTTCCAGGGCTCTGCTGACGGATGAGACGCTTGATGCGGCCATCGTGACGAGCGGAGTCTTCAGCGCCGATCTGCGCGAGGTGCTGATAGATGAACGGTTTGTCCTGCTGCCGGTGGCGGACGCCGACGCCTTCGAGGTGAAGCATTTCTTTTTCCAGTCGGCGACGATACCGGTGGGCCTTTATTCAGAGAAGCCCTATCCGACTCCGTCGGAGGAGTTGAAGACCATCTCCACCACGGCATCTGTTGTCGTCGGACAGGATGCGAATGAGCAGCTCATCGAGGCGATCCTTGGCACCATCTATGAGAGCGAGCTGCGCCAGGAATTCCCTCTCCTGATGGGTAGGGCCGAGGCCGCGGAATTGTCCACGCTGCGGCTGCACCCGGCTTCGAGAAAGTATTTCTTTCCGCAGGATGACATCGGGGAGATCGCGACCCTGCTTGACTCCATCGACTCCGCCAAGGAACTCCTGCTGGCGTTCGCGGCAGGCCTCTATCTTATCTGGGACCGCCTGAAGCGGCGAAAAGAGAAAGAGGATGAGCTTCTCTACATTGCGCAGCGTGAGAACCTTGACCAGTTCCTCGATAGAACCCTGAAGATCGAGAAGCAACAGATGGAGCTCACTGATGTCGCATCCCTGGAGTCGTGTCTCGACAGGGTGACCTTGATCAAGCTCGAGGCTCTTGGGGAGTTGACGCACCAGGATCTTCGGAGCAACCAGGCCTTCACGATTTTTCTCATGCAATGCGCGGACCTGATCAACAAGATCCAGCGACGAATCGACCAGGTTCAGAGGATGGAGAGTCGAGGCGGGAAGAACGTCTGAGAGCCTTCGTCGGCGTTCAGCGTCGCGCCGGTTTTTGAGCCGTGTGTTTCTCGATGAAGGCCAGCATGGCCAGCAGTCCGGGGTCGCTCTCTTTTGAGAGGTTGGGGCGGATCGTGTTGTGCGTGCGGTTGGCCAGGATCTGCATATTCACATCCTGGTGGCCGGTCTTCTTGAGGGCTTCGTAAGCCTGGCGGTTCTGGCGCGCGCGCTCGGGCGTCTCTCCGTCGGCGAAGAGAATAAGGATCGGTGGAGCGTCCTTTCGTACCCAGGTGAGCGGGGAAGCCTTCTTCATGACCTCGGGAGAGTCATCCCATACCTTGCCCCGGCGAAGCGGACCGGTGCGGGTCACGTCCATGAGACCGCTGATGGGGATGGATCCCCGGATGTTTGAACCCTTGAGGCCCTGCTTGAGGAGGAATCGCTCATCGAGGGTAAGGAGCATGGTCAGGTGTCCACCGGCGGACCCGCCGGTAATGAAGATCTTCGCCCTGTCCGCTCCGTAGGAGACGATATTGTCCCAGGTCCAGCGAAAGGCCCTGGCGGCATCTTCGATGTGGGCAGGGTACCTTACTGCGGGTGAAAGACGGTAGTTGGGGGCAACGACGGCGATCCCGTACAGGGCGAAGCGCCGGGCAACCTGGTCGAGCTTGGATTTGTCGCCCGCCTGCAGGCCGCCGCCGTGAAGGAAGATGAGCACTGGGAAGTTCTTCGCCTTCGCAGGCAGGTAGAGGTCGAGCTTGCCCAGGCCGTTTTCATACCCCTTGCCGCTTGCGTACTTGATATCTTTCCTGGTGGTGACTTTGCCGCCGGTCTCTACTACCCCCGGTGAGGACTTTCCTCCTTTTTTAGACAGCAGGTAGACCCGTAATTCCAGCGCATCGAGGGTGTTGTCGTTGTTGAGATCAAATTCCGTCAGGATCTTCGTCCTGGCGCCAGGGGGTAGCTCCTTAGCGGAGAGTTTTCCGTCTCCATTTTTATCGAGGGAGGCAACCTTCGCGGGGAGCTTGTCACCGTTCCCCTTTCCTTGCGCCTGCAGATACGGATTCGCTGCGGACAGGGTTATTACGCAGATCAGGAGGGTGGAGTTCTTCATGGTGTGCAGGCGCATTATACTGCCTGGGAAGGCCCGAATCGATGGGGATGGTAGGATAGGGGGCGAAGTTCCATTGGGTCCAGGCCGCGGGACTTGTCGACTTGCGCTGGTTCCTGGTGGAGAATAGTCCCGGGTTGTATCTTGTCGCAGGAGGCTTCTTTTGAGCTGCAGGGTTCTGTCTTTTATCTTGCCGGCGGTTTTCGGTTTTTACGCAACGCTCGTCGCTGCTGATCCTGACGGCGTGATCAGCGTGAATTTTTCTATTGGTGATTCGACCTCCGTCGCCGTGACTTCAGTGGAGGGCGCTGTCGCTTCCCGGCACTGGAACAACGCCATCAGCCCACCCAGGAGGGCCGGAAGCGGAGTTCTCGGAAACCTGCTCGACAGCTCGGGGACGGCATCTGGAGCTTCCTTTGCGTTCCAGGCGGCCTACGTCAACTCCAACGGGAATGGGAGAAACGGCAGGATGATGGATGCCTGGGCCGCCAATGGGGCGGGTGATTCCCCCAACTCCTTCTCTTTCCGAGGTGTCCCGCCGAGCTTCACAGATGGAGGCTACGATGTCTATGTCTACTACGATCCACAGACGGTGGGAGGTCTTTTTCGTTTCGCGATCGGTGAAGATGTCGTCTTCGGGAGCGAGCCGGCGCGGAGGCAGTTCGATGGGCACTTCGTTGAAGCTCGCGGCAGCACCGTCGCCAATGCCGCCATCGGAAATTACGTGGTCTTTCGCGAGCTCACCGCCGGTTCGTTTGACCTGGTCGTATCCGCTCGTTCAGGGCGCGGCGCGGTTAACGGGATCCAGCTCGTCTCCCGCGCCCGGGCCCAGGCGCCGGCCGCCTTGCCCAACGTCGTATTCATCCTGGCGGATGATTTCGGCTGGACCGATATCCGCAGCTGGGGATCCGATTATTACCTGACGCCTCATCTCGACAGGCTCTCGGAACAGGGAATGCGTTTTCCACAGGCCTACGCCTTCCCCAATTGCATGCCTTTCAGGGCGGCTCTCATGAGCGGACAGTACGCTCCGAGAACCGGCGTCTATACCGTTAACAGCAGCAACCGCGGCAACGCCGCCAATCGTCTCCTCGATGCGCCGCCCAACCGGCGCTCACTGGATTTTGAGCTCGTGACCCTGGCTGAGTCCATGAGGCTCGCGGGCTACGCTACGGGACATTTCGGAAAGTGGCATCTGGGGGGTGAAAATGAAGGCGGCTATCCAACAGCCCAGGGCTTCGAGGTCAACTACGGCGGAGCTGACAGGGGGGTGCCTCCAGCGAGAAACGGCAGCGCCAATTATTTCTCCGATGCGAACGGCACCTTCGCGGTTCCCCACCTTGAAGCCAACGGAATAGCCAATCAGTACGTCACGGACCGATTGACCACAGAGGCGCTCGACTGGCTGGAGTCAGAGAAGGAGCGTCCCTTCTTCCTCTATTTTTCGCATTTCTCCGTCCATCTTCCCAAGCAGGCCAAGGCGGAGGACATCGCGCTTTTCAACAGGCTGCCCCGGGGTGAGCGGCACAACGATCCTGTCTACGCCGCCATGATCAAGGCGATGGACGACAGCATCGGGGCGGTGGTGGATTATCTCGAGACAACCGATTCCGTCCGCTCTCCCGGACGGAAGCTCATCGATAACACCATGGTTATCTTCTACTCCGACAACGGAGGGGTAGGCGGCTATTCCGATATCGGTATCAGGGGCGCCACAGAGGTTACCCGCCAGGCTCCCCTGAAATCAGGCAAGGGCTCTCTTTACGAGGGCGGCGTCCGGGTACCTTTCATGATTCGCTGGGATGGGCATGTCCCGGCCGGGACAGTGAACGAGACCCAGGTCGCCCCGATCGACTGGTATCCGACCTTCCTCGCCCTCGCGGGTGTTGAGGCGCCGCAGGGGCATGTTCTCGATGGTGAAAACCTGTTGCCGTTATTCAGGGATCCTGGGGCCAGCCTGGAACAGCGCCCCCTCTTCTGGCATTTCCCCTGCTATACCCAGGCATCGACGCAGCTTGGAACCTGGCGTTCAAAGCCCTGTTCGATCATTCGCCGCGGGGATTGGAAACTTCATTACTACTACGAAGAGGAGCGCTACGAGCTCTACGACCTGGCCGGAGATATCGGCGAGACGACAAACCTTGCGGAGACCCGTTCTGAAATCCAGCAGGACCTGGCTCGCCAGCTGAGGGCCTGGCTGGTGGAAACCGGTGCCGACCTGCCGACCGTCAGGACGACAGGAAGAACAGTTGGCTTGCCGCCGGTGAATGGACCATTCCTGGTTCGCGGTGATTGCGACAGCAGCGGAGAGGTGAACATCACCGACCCGATCTGTGTCCTGGAGCACCTTTTTTTAGACTCCTTCAGACAGGTATGTTTCAGGTCGGCAGACGCGGATGGAAACGGCGATCTGAACATCACCGACCCTATCTTCCTGCTCAACTACCTTTTTCTTGGCGGGGCGCCGCCCCCTGAGCCATTCCCCGAGTGCGGTCCGTTTTTCGCCGGGCCTCTTCCGGGCGAGAGCTGCGAAACCGCCTGTCCCTGAGCCGGTCGGTCAGGCCTCTACTGGAAACGGATGGAGTACAGGTCGGCATCCTTGAGCGAGAAGCGCAGGCGAACCGGTCTTCCCGCGAGTGGCCGTACGTCGGGTCCGTTTTTCCATTCGACCGCCCGCTCGATGAAATCTCCGATGAACTCACGTGAATCCGCCAGGCTGTAGCCGGGGATGGGCATGCCTGTTTTACCAAGGACCTCAACCCTCAGGCTCCCGGCGGCGCCGGTCGCGCAGTTGACCAGCAACCGGCAGGATGAGGAATCTTTGCCTGTGGCGGGCTGGAAGGTCAGCAGGCGGGTGGTCATCTCTCCGCCGGCGTAGGGGCCGTTGATCGATACGAAGCCATCGTTGCGCAGGGTGTAGCGCACCAGCCTGGCGGTGGGCTGTCCGTAGTTTTTCTGGACGTGTATGGCGAGCCGGCCGCCCGGCATACCGACGATTCCAAGCGCGGGGTAGTTCGTTCGTGAGACCCAGTTCTCGAGGCCCGGCCCCGGCCTGATGAAGGCATCCATGAAGGTGCGGGAGTAGAGCGTACCGCCGCGCGTGCTCATCAGGACCGCGTCGGAGCAGTCGCTGAAGTAGCCCGGGTCGACATCGATCGCCTTCGCCTGGGCGGCGCTGAGGACCCTTCGGCCGGGCATGAAGCGCGCCGCCACCGACAGGTAGATGTGGGGCGCGCGAAAATAGGGCTGGGTCTGGTTGGTGTAGAGATGCTCACGTGGGGTTCCCCCGTAGCTCATGGCCTTTGGCTCGCTCCAGTTGAGGAAATCCTTCGAGGTCACCCTGCTGATGCTCCTGAAGCCGCTCCAGGGTGTCGGGCCATCCCAGGTCCTGAAATAACAAAGGTAGAGCCCCTCGCTTTCAGACCAGAAGGAAACATTCTGGGAATCAAAGGCGCCCCTGGA
>DODI01000209.1:0-2336 GCA_003509045.1 Planctomycetota bacterium
GGCGATGGGCTGAAAGACATCATCACCGGAAAGCGCTACTGGGCTCATGGACCCAAGGGAGATTCGGAGCCAGGCGCGCCGGCTGTCCTCTACTGGTTCAAGCTCGTTCGCTCGAAAAAGGACGGAGTTCACTACATCCCCCACCAGATCGACAACGACTCCGGGGTCGGCACCCAGTTCACGGTCGGCGATCTCACCGGAGACGGCCATCCAGATGTCGTCACCGGCAACAAGAAGGGCGGCTACGTCTTCATCCAGGAGGTGAAAAAGGTCAGCAAGGAAGATTGGCTGAAGGCCCAGCCGAAGCTCTTGCTCCCGAAATAGGCGGAACCTCTATTCGCTGACGGCGACGAGCTCCGGGTCGATCTCGCCCAGGTCCTGGACGGGGCCGCTTACATCGACAGGCATCCGGAACAGCTCTCGCCCATCTCGCCAGCCGACCAGGGTACCTTTTCCCGCGGGCAAACCGGTAAACTCGAAGCTGCCGCGAACCGGAGCGGCGATCTTTATCGAGACGCCCCGAAAGCGAAAAGAGAGCTCGGTCGGGGGTTCCTCCGCGCGAAGCCTCCCCTTGAGAGTTGTGCCGCCAGGCTGAAGCACGACCTGGCCAAGTTCGTTCTCGGCCTCATCGAGAGTGAAATCGAGAACAGTCCGGACATGGCCCTCGGCTGAAATGAGCAGCTTCACCTCGCCCGGGGGCAGGGGCTCGAGATCAACGCTGCCATCCGGCCTGGTTGAACCTTGAACGATGGCGCCGTCCATAGGCCAGACCTCGATTTGCGCCACAAGGGGTCCCGTCCCGCCATCGCCAGCGGAGCGAATATCGAGACTCGCGGAGACACCCTCACTCAGCTTGAACAGCAGGGGCTTCTTCAGATCTTTTACGGTTCTCTCCTGGGCAAAGTACCTGCCCTCCGGATCCTCAACCCTGACGACAAGCTCTCCTTCGACATGTTCCCAGCGCGCCTGGCCATCCGGCCCGGTGTACCTGGAGACCAGCTCCTTGCCCGAAGCGAGAAGAGCCCTTACCTCAACCCCGGCGATCGGCCTCTCTTCATCTGACCGTACGGCCCAGACCTCGAGCGGCGCCGATTCAACGTAGCCGGGAGACCTCGATTCACAGCCAAACACCAGGCAGATGAACACCGCGGCAAGCGATATGCGCGAGTTCCATCGAGAGATGCTGAGAGAGGAAACCGGGGGTGCCTGGTTCATAATTGAAAAGCCGGAATTGAAGTGAAAAGAGCGCAAACGAGGCACAACAACAGCCCCGTAATCCCCTTCACTTTGTCTTTCAGATAAAGAGCCGGTATCTTCACGCTACCAGACCCCAACATCAATTACTTTCGACATACCAGCCGGGTCGGTACAGTCGAAGCATGTTCCCGATAGCCTGCGAAACTCAACCGGGAGATCTAAAGCACTGATATAGAAGGGCTTAAGAGGAAGCTGTCAGGTTATTCGGAAGGTCAATTCCAGCCCATCACGGCGCGAGAGGGCAACCGCTCAGTCACCGGCGGACGGAGCCGGGTAGAGAGCCTTCAGCGCCTTCACTCCGCTGGAAAAGACATCGTATTGCTGGAGCACCTCGGTCCGGTCCCCCTGGTCGCCGAAATGGTCCAGCAGCCAGGCTCCCCTCACGACCTCCTTTACAGCCCGGCCGAGGCCGCGCTTGCGATCAGCCGCCTCCCCAGGCGCCATTTTTTTCTCGAGCGCCAGGGCGAGCGCCTTGGCCTCGAAGGCGGGAAGAAAGAGCCTCTTGTAGTCCTGCTCCCGCAACAGGGACCGGACCCGCTCGTCCCGCGAGCTCAACTCGGAGACGATCCCGGCCGCGGAAGCCGGAATGACCAGAGAATCTTCAGGACGTCTCGGCCGGGGGGGCACGGCCTCGGCCCCGGCGGACCCCAGCTTCCTGAGAGTAAAATCAAACCGTTCCTCCTTCCCGCCCAGCACGACCTTGATGACGAGGTGCAATGGAAAGGAAAACCCTGGAACAGCGGCCTCGAGATAGCCGGCGGCGGCGGGCTTCAGCTCAAAGGCCTCGGCCCCATCGACAAAACCATCCTTCTCATCGAAGGTCGCGCGAAGGTACCTGGCCGAAAACCCTGAGGCCTCCAGGGGGCGGGTATAGTTGTCGAAGAAATACACCCGCAGCAGGCCCTCCCGGGGGGCCACCACCTCGAGATGATGCCAATTGTCCGATGCCATCCGAAAGACGCCGCCATGGCGGGGGTTGTGGTCACCATGAGGTACCTGGACGGTGACCCCGAGCAGTTCACGGCCGCACTTGCTGCAGTCTCCCTCACCAAACCCGAGCTCCTCGGTGTTGAAGCCCA
>DODI01000209.1:2410-2768 GCA_003509045.1 Planctomycetota bacterium
TCGCGCGAAGGTACCTGGCCGAAAACCCCGAGGCCTCCAGGGGACGGGTATAGTTATCAAAGAAATACACTCGCAGCAGACCCTTCCGGGGGGCCACCACCTCCAGATGATGCCAATTGTCCGGCGCCATCCGAAAGACGCCGCCATGGCGGGGGTTGTGGTCGCCATGAGGCACCTGGACGGTGACCTCGAGCAGTTCACGGCCGCACTTGCCGCAGTCTCCCTCGCCAAACCCGAGCTCCTCGGTGTGGAAGCCCAGCCCGTTACCCTGGAGGCGTAGAGCCGTCAGGCCGCTGGCTCCCTCCTCGCCAAGAGTCTCCTCCAGGCTCCGGGTGCAGACCCAGACCTTGCCGACCAT
>DODI01000475.1:0-5089 GCA_003509045.1 Planctomycetota bacterium
GCATCGCCTTCAGCAGGCTGAGGACTCCTTGTTGAAGCTGGAGATCATCCTGCAGATCCAGGGCGAACTGGCGGCCGCGCTCGTCCTCGAGCTTGCGCCGAAGAATGTCGCGGATCACCTGGCGGACGTCCGCTTCAGTTCCCTTTGTCTCGACGGCGGCGAGGATCTTTTCCAGCTCGGGGTAGCGGGAGGGATCGCCCCGGTCGCCAAGCGTGGCGACAGATCTGAGCGCGTCGAGATGCTTCTCGGTGTATTCAAGCAGCGCTTCGTTGCTTCTCAGGGATCTGCGCTCCTCCAGCCTCCAGAGAGGCGGCACCTTCTGCAGCACCTTGACGTCGGGCTCGACTCCGCCTTCCTTCGTGACGAGACCCTTCTCATTCCGGATCGTGTTGATGCAGCGGCCAAGCGGCAGGTACCAGTACTGCACCGTGATCTTCAGCATGGCCCCCTTTTCGCTGTCGACTCCGACCAGCCTCTGCACGCTGCCCTTGCCGTAGGTGCGCTGGCCGACGAGGGTTGCCCTGTCATAGTCCTGCAGGCAGCCGCTCACGACCTCCGAGGCGCTGGCGCTGTGCTCGTTCACCAGGCAGACGATGGGGTAGCCTGTACGCGCCTTCTCGGTTGGGAAGGTCGAACGCTCGGGGCCATCCTCGGAGGCGAGGCCTTTCTGGGTGACGATGGGCAGTTTGCCGCGAACGAAGAGATCAGCGATCTTCTCTGCTACCGGCAGGTAGCCTCCGGGATTGTTACGGAAGTCGATGATGAGTCCCTTGAGGCCGTCCTTTTCAAGATCTTCGAGGGCCCCGGTGAATTCCTCCGCGCTCGAGCCGCCGAACTGGTTCAGCTTGATGTAGCCAACCTGGCCCGGGAGAGCCTCGTGGAGGACCGAGGAGACCTTGATGGTAGCCCTGCGAAAGGTGAACTCCCTGGCTTCACTCCAGCCTCTGCGCAGCACCTTGAGCTTGACCTCGGTTCCGCTCGGGCCTCGCAGCAGGTCCTTGACCGCGTCCATCTCGAGCTTGGCTGAGCGCTGCCCTTCGACCTCGATGATCAGGTCGCCGGAGAGGATGCCGGCCTTGTAGGCCGGGCCGCCGTAGATGGGCCGCAGCACCTCGAGCGGTCCTCCCGGCACCTTGGTGATCTGGGTGCCGATTCCCGCGTAGCGTCCCTTGATGTCCTCCTGGAAGCTCTTCGAATCGTCAGCCTCCATGAAGACGGAGTAGTCGTCGAGGGAGCGGACCATGCCCTTTACCGCGGCGCGGACCAGGCGCTCCCGGGTGGTCTTGTCCTTGTCGACATAGAGCTTCTGGACCTTGGCGATGATCTCCTCGAGGAGCTTGTCTCCGCGCGCCTGGGTGCCGCTGGGCCCACCGAGTTCCATTTTTTCGAGACGGGCCTCGAGGCCGCTGATCCGCTCCTCCTTCTTCTCCAGCAGCTTCTTCATATCCGTACCCTCCGGGACGGCAGAGCCCTTGAAGAGCCTGTCGTCGAGCTGCTTTTCGAGTTTCATGAGCCGGTAGAGCAGGTCGGCGCGCCGCCCGCGGGGGGTCGGCTCGTTGCGAAGTCGCCGCAGGGCGTTCTTGACTCGGCCATCATCGTAGTTGCCAGATTCGGCCAGGGCGAGGGCAGCCTCCTGGCTGACGGTGGAGTCGCGTGAGCCCAGCAGATCGAGGAGCTTGTTTCGGGCAGAGGCCAGGTTGTCGACATCCCAGAGACAGACGGCCAGGGAGATCAGGATGCCCGGGTCGGTCTCGGAGGCGAGCTGCCCCTCCAGGCGGTCGATGATGTCATCCGGGTCTCCCACCAGGCCGTAGACGCAGATGGCGTCGATCTTGATGTCCCTGTCCTTCGATTTCTCGGCCAGGTCGCCAAGTGTCTTGAGAGCCTCGCGCCGGGCGGCGGAATCGCCCAGTCCCAGGAGCGCCTTGGCGCAGCCGAGCCGGGTCTTTTCGCTTTCAGCCGCCAGCCTGCTCTTGAGGGCAGGGATGGCCGGCTTGCCAAGTTCCTCGATCCTCGATACCAGCGACCAGAAGCTGTCTCCCTGGCGTTTCTGGAGCATCGAGACCATGCGGGCGACCCTGGTCGAGGCTCCCTTGTCGTCCTCGGCCTGGAGGAAGGCTCCGGGCGATTGGATAAGCAGGAGGAGGCCGACGGAGACGGCTATGCGGTAAGTTCTTGCTGTCCGATCGATCATTTGAAGAGGAGGTCCATCAACTGCGTTCTCAGTCGCTCCCGCGGTCCGGCCCGAGCCGCCTAATCGCGAGATCTCATCCTAACACCGCTACCTCCGTGCGATGGCAAAGAATTCGGCTTTCATTACATCTTCAAGCACTCATAATTCCACCCTGCCCATGCCGCTGCAACTGTGAGGGTTCCCTTCGAAGTTACCCCTGAGGGTAAGACGGGAGGGCCAGCAAGATGGAGAGGCAGGGAAACGGTGAAAACATTAACGAGAAAGTGTCGGCAGCAGGGCTTCCAGGAGCCAGGCGTCTTGTCTGTCTCAGGAGCGGGGATTACCTGGGGGTCGAAGGGCGGCCGGTCGAGGTCCAGGTGGACCTCTGTCGGCGCGGAGATGGCAGCTTCAACATAGTCGGCCTGCCGGGGAAATCGACACGCGAGAGCCGGGATCGGATTCGCGCGGCGATCCGCAACTCTGGATTCCGATTTCCAACCCTGAAGATCCTCGTCAATCTCGCGCCGGCGGCCCGCCAGAAGGAGGGAGCCGGCTTCGACCTGGCGATCGCTCTGGGGATCCTGATCGCCAGCGGCAGCGTGCGTGCGGCCGGGCTGGAAGAGCGTCTGGGTGGGATGGGGTTCCTGGGCGAGCTCGGGTTGCAGGGGGAGGTGCGGCCCGTCAGGGGAGCCCTGCTGGTGGCCGATTGCCTGGCCGGCCGGGGCGCCGGGGAGCAGGTCTTCGCGTTGGAGAATTCAACCGAGGCTGTGCTTGTCGGGGGACTTGATGTGTTCGGAGTCGAACACCTACGCCAGGCTGTTGATGTGCTTCGAGGCGATCGGGGGCCGACCGTTCTGCCCCGGAAAGTTTCCGTCTGCGAGGCGGTGCCGGATTACGCCGAGGTGGTCGGCCAGGAGGCGACCAAGCGCGCCTTCCTGCTGGCGGCCGCGGGGCGCCACAACATCCTCTTGAGCGGACCGCCCGGGATCGGCAAGACAATGCTGGCAAGACGCCTGGGAGGTATCCTTCCGCGGCTGAGCAGGGAGGAGGCTGTCGAGACTCTTCGTATCCGGAGCGCCGCGGAGGGCGAGGCCGGTTGTGAGTTTTCTCGTCTCCCCCCTTTTCGCTCGCCCCATCACACCGTGAGCCACAGCGGCATGGTCGGTGGCGGCAGCCGGCCCGCTCCGGGCGAGGTCAGCCGGGCTCACCGCGGCGTGCTCTTCCTTGATGAGCTCCCCGAGTTTTCACGCAGAACCCTCGAGGCTCTGCGTGAGCCGATCGAGGAGCGTCAGATCACCATCGGCCGGGCCAGCGGGGTGGTTACCTTCCCCTCCGATTTCCTGCTGGTGGCGGCGATGAATCCCTGTCCCTGCGGCTACCTTGGGCATCCCAGGCGGCCCTGCACCTGCGGTCCTCGCCAGGTGAAGAGCTATTCACGGAAGATATCAGGCCCCCTGGCGGACAGACTGGATCTTCATTGCCGGGCCGCCGCGATCGAGTCCGGCAGCTGGCTGGAACCCGGGGCCATTTCTTCCGGTCTTGACTCGAGAACCCTTTCTCGGCAGGTAGCCAGGGCGAGGGAGCGTCAGTCACGGCGCTGGGGTGGGGCGCTCCTCAATTCAGCCATCAGCGCATCCAGGCTGCTGGAGGCCGGTCGATTTACTCCCGGCAGCCTTGCGGTTTTGCGGCGCGTATCGACGCCCATGGCGCTCTCGGGCCGGGGATTCGTTCGCGCTCTTCGTGTGGCGAGAACGGTAGCTGATCTTTCAGGAGCCCAGGATGTAGGTGAAGAGGACATTCTCGAGGCTCTGAGCTACCGCGCCTCTGTGGATGGCATGGGAGAGTCGTAGTCGCTTGTTTTTTTAATGTGTTTACGCCGTCGGGATGAACTTTTCCGGATGGCCCGGGGGGCGGATTCTATTGCGTACTCCGATGGCTGCCGGTAGTCTAAGCCGTTTGGCTTTTGAAGGTGGCAGGCGCAGGAGAGGGGTCTATGTTTTTTGTCAGCTTCCCAAAACTACTCATCCTGATTGCCGTCGCGTTCTTTTGCCTGGGGATTCCCCTGATGACCATCCTCACGGTACTTAAAGATCGCCGCGATAAGGAGAAAAAGGGAAAGTCGCAGAACAAGGATCGATCATGAGTTCAAAAAGTGTTGCGGTTGTAGGGGTTACCGGGGCTGTCGGGCAGGAGATGCTGGCTGTCCTGGAGGCGCGAGATTTTCCGCTCAGTGGTATTCGCCCGCTGGCATCGGAGCGCTCTGCGGGGAAGACGGTCCAGTTCAAGGGGGAGGAGCTTCCGGTCGAGGTTCTTGGACAGAATTCCTTTTCCGGGATAGACCTGGCTCTCTTTTCCGCCGGGGCCTCGATTTCACGTGAATACGCTCCCCTTGCGGTCGATTCTGGAGCCGTTGTCGTCGACAACTCATCCGCCTTCCGGATGGATCCCGAGATTCCCCTGGTGGTGCCCGAGGTGAACAGCGGCGCGATCGCCGGTCACCAGGGAATCATTGCCAACCCCAACTGCTCAACGATCATCATGGTCGTCGCGCTGCAGCCGATCCAGGAGCTGTCCCCGTTGACCAGGGTCGTCGTTTCTACCTACCAGGCGGCCTCCGGAGCCGGCGCGAAGGGAATGGATGCTCTGCGGCGTGAGCTTGCCGGCGAGCAGCTCGACGACAGCCCCTTCCCTCACCGGCTGGCTGGCAATCTCGTTCCGAGGATAGATGTCGTGCAGGACGACGGCTATACCAAGGAGGAGCTGAAGATGACGCTCGAGACCAGGAAGATTATGGGGCTCGGCCAGGTTCCGATCAGCGCTACCTGTGTTCGTGTTCCCGTGGAGCGGGCTCACTCCGAGTCCATCCAGGTCAGCACGGAGAGTCCGCTCGACATCTCCGCGATCCGCGAGGCCTTT
>DODI01000167.1:0-3540 GCA_003509045.1 Planctomycetota bacterium
CGAATCGACGAAGTTCGGGATGATCTTGACTGGGCGGCCTGTGCTGAAGAGCCGCAGGGTTTCGCCGGCAAGCTGGTCGCTCACGGCGGTGATGCCATCGGATCGATCCAGGCTGAAGCGGGTGATTTCGAAGAAGGAATTGTCGAGTCCCACGAGAGTGATATCCGTCCCATGCAGCGTGGTAATCGTCGCCGGCCTCTGCTCAGGAGGGAGCATCTGCGTGCAGAGCCAGGCCGCGACGGCATGCGGGATGGCGTAGTGTACGTGGAGGACGTCGAGCGGCTCCTTGCGGCAGACCTCGGCAAGCTTGGTGGCGAGGGCCAGGGTGTAGGGTGGGTATTTGAAAAGGGGATAGGAGGTCACCTCGACCTCGTGGAAGAAGGTGTTGGGATGGGCGTCGGGGACGCGGAAGGGAAGCGAGTGGCTGAAAAAGTGAACATGGTGCCCCCTGGCCGCGAGCTCGAGACCAAGCTCCGAGGCGACGACGCCGCTTCCCCCGTAGGCCGGGTGGCAGACGATGCCGAGATTCAGTTTTCTTCGCGAAGATTTTTCCACGGTACAACCGAGTATTGATTTACGGGATCTGAGACAGGCACCGGCATCGGGCTGGTGAAGCCTTCGCCGTAGCTGGCGCCGATAAAGAAGCCGAAGTGACGCAGCCCGCCCTCGACCCAATCGTTGAATTCCGGATGTGATATTCGCGTCTGCGGTTCGGAGGAGTCGTCACTGTGAAATTGCGATTCGTAGCAGGCGATGGCTCTCTTGCGGGTCTCGTAGACCTCGCTGATGTCAACCACCAGCGAGGGGACGCCCGGGCGGGTTCCCATCGTGTGGAGAAGGGTGTTCGGCCGCCAGGGTTCGAGCTCGGGCAGGTATTTCTCGATTCCACCGAGGTAGAAGCTCCGATCGACAATCTGCGCCACGGCCATGTGGTCGGGATGATGGTCCTTCAGCGCCGGAGCGATCACCACCTTCGGGCGCAACAGGCGCAGCAGGCGGACCACCTGCTTGCGCGCATCGTGAGAGTCCTCGAGGTGGCCATCGGGCAGGCCCAGGTTGATACGGCAGCTGAGACCAAGCTCCATGGCCGCAGCCTCTGCCTCCCGGTTTCGCTCTTCGGGAGTTCCCCTGGTGGCCATCTCGCCGCGGCTGAAGTCGACCACGGCGGCGCGCGAGCCCCTGGCCACCGCGAGCGCGAGGGTGCCGCCGCATTGCAGCTCGGCATCATCCGGGTGGGCCATGAAGGCGACGATGTCGCATTCTGTGGGCTCTCTGAGTACAGCTCCCTCTGGCATTGTCTTCCGCTCCTGGCGCTTGCCGGTATCCACGCGATTACTTCAAGACCGTAGCATAAAGCAACGGCGGACGAATTCAACATAGCGAACCGCCTCGGCCGGAGAAGGTTGCTCAGGAATCGAATTCGATCAACCGATGAGAGAGCGAGAAGGGATCCCTGCCGATCTCTTCCAGGACGGTTTCGATCCACTCCGGGCCGTATTCGGCTATGGGCTGGAGGAAGCCCCAGCGGCGCTCCTGGAGCCTGCCGTCCGGCAGGAGCTGGTTCCAGGCAGCGGAGGCTCTCTCCCAGGCCGCCGGATCGCCTCGGGCCTGCAGCTTCCTGATCCGGCCCGCGAGGCGGGCAAGGGATTCCTGCGCCGTCCTCAGTCCCCGCTCGACGCCCCTGGAGCCTGGATTCTCAGTTTCGAGATCACTGCCGAGCGATGAGAGCCGTTCACGGATGGTGCGCAGCTCCGCGAGCTCACCGCGTTCATCCGCGGGGGAGACGAGATCTTCCGGGTTGAGCGCCTCGGCGAGGCTTCCGCCATCGAGCCCGAGCTCTCTCCAGGCTTGCCGGCCTTCGCCGGCGAGCAGTGTGGCCTGGAACCGAAGAAGGATTCGCGGTCTCTCGACCCCGAGCCATTTGCTGAGCGGTCCCAGCTGGGCAAAGTAGCCGATCTCGGCTGGTCCGCCCACGGTGGTGAGTGAAGGCAGCAGGTAATCCTGTATCAGCGGACGAAGAAGAGCTCCGGAAGAGAAGCTCCCGGGCTCCTCCTCCAGCAGCTCGAGCAGCTCCTCACGGTCGAATTGAGGGCCGCCTCCATCGACAACGAGCCCGTTTTCTCCAGGGCTCAGATGGTCCCTGCTTCCCTCGCGAAGGACGAAGAGCGGGAGCCTTGATGCAACGAAGGGCTTCAGGCCGGTTCCTGACAGCTCCTCTGATCCCTTCTCGATCTGGTTGATCACTTCCGCGGGATCTTCGATGCAGCGCCGGATGAGAGGCTTTGAAAGCGGCCGGAGCTTCTCGGGATCGAGGAAGAGGAGCCCATAGCGTCCCAGGAGACCCGCCAGGAGAGCCGCGAAACCGGAGGCCACGCTGCGGCCGCGGTATTGAGAGGCAAGCTCTTCCACGAGACTGGAGTGGGGGAGATCACTTACGACGGAGAGGAATTCATCAATCACGGCCTCGCTAGGAGGATCGATGGCGAGCTCGCTGAGCGGGGCTCGTCCGGCTGGATGCGGAAGCTGGAAGGTCTCTCCCGAAGGAAGACGGTGGCGGCGGACCTCATCGATATCGTGATCTTCTCCGGCGACCCAGAAGATGGGGACGCAGGCCCGGCCGCATTTCGCCTCTACCCATCTCGACAGGGCGATAGCGGTGAGGGCCTTGTAGAGAACATAGAGGGGGCCCCCGAGGAAGCCCGGCTGCTGGCCGGTGACGACGCAGAGCGTGTCGTCCCGCGCGAGACTCTCCAGGGCGGCCGTCGCCTCAGGCGTCTCGGGCAGGCGCCAGTCCTCGCAGGTACTCTTGAAGGCGGCCACAAGCCCCTCGCGGTCCGGCACCCCGCCCGCGGCTCGCTTCCGGCAGTCCTCCTCCGAGAGGCTTCGCAGCGTCAGCTCTTCGCGGGCAAGAGGGAACCAGCTTTCGGCATCCGGGGTCGGCAGCACCGGTCGGTATTGGGGACGGTCGTACCAGCTGAGCGGAAGACTGTGGATCTTCATGAGCGTGCTCCGTAGAGGACCATTCGCGGGCTGTCCGCGTGAAAATCGCCGCCCTCGAAATCACCGCAGATCTTCTCAACCCCGAGCCCGCTGGGGGAGAGGATGGAGAGAAGCTCCTCCTGTTCGTAGATTCGCACCGATTCCCGGTAGCGGCGGTTCTCTCCGCTAACGGTATCCAGCAGGTTGATTCGCTTGTTGATGCGCCGGGTCTCATCGTCGAACCAGCGCTCTTCCCTGATCTCAAAGGGGCCCTCTGCGCGCAGGCTCTCGGGGACGGGCGAGACGGCGCTGAGTGGATTGATCAGGTCGATGAGGAAGCGTCCCGCGGGGCGAAGAACCCTGGCGATCTCTTCGATGACCATCAGGTTGCCCTGCTCGGATTCAAAGTAGCCGAAGCTGGTGAAGAAATTCACCAGCACCGTGAAGCTCTCCCCTGCGAAAGGAAGCGCCCGCATATCGGCCCTGAAGAGAGAGCCTGCCCTCCGGCGGGCGGCGTCAGCCAGGAGCGCCAGCGAAAGATCGACCCCCGTGGCCCGGATG
>DODI01000442.1:0-2579 GCA_003509045.1 Planctomycetota bacterium
ACCTACAGCCACGACCAGCTGACCAGCGAGGCCATCGACTGGATCCGGGCAAACAAGGAGGCCCCCTTCTTTCTCTACCTGCCCTACTGCATTCCTCACGCGGAGCTGACCGTCCCGCAGGATTCAATGGCTCCCTACCTGGCGCTTGGCTGGAAAGAAAAGCCGAAGATCGTCGGCACCGGCAACACCGGCGGCGGCGGCTACGGCAGCCAGTACAAGGAGGGCTACTGCGGCCAGAGCCATCCCCTGGCGAGCTACGCGGGAATGATCTCTCGGATGGACCGGAGCATCGGAAAGATCCTCGACCTGCTCGATGAGCTGAAGCTGGCTGAAAACACCCTGGTCATTTTCAGCAGCGACAATGGTCCCTCTCCCGAGGGTGGCCAGAGCCTCAAATTCTTCAACAGCGCCGGCCCGCTCTCCGGTGCCAAGCGCAGCTGGCGCGAAGGCGGGATCCGCGTCCCGATGATCGCGCGCTGGAAGGGGAAGATCAAACCCGGGCGAACAAGCGACCATCCGAGTGCCTTCTGGGACTTTCTGCCGACAGCCTGCGAGGTCGCCGGAATCGAAGCGCCGGCCGGCATCGACGGGATCAGCTACCTGCCGGACCTGCTCGGAAAAACCGAAAAACAGAAACGCCATGAATACCTCTACTGGCCCGGGGCCATCCGGGTCGGGCGCTGGAAAATGCTTCGCTTCGGCCGGGATCGCTTCGCCCTCTTCGACCTCCAGGAAGACATCGCCGAAAAGATCAATCTCGCCGCGCAGAAACCCGAGCTGGTAAGCCGCTTCAGCAAATATTTTGATATGGCGAGAAAGTAACCCCCATCGGCATAGCGGAAGCGATGGAGAGCCGACAGGGCATTTTCTGTCGTGTTACAATTCCTCTCGCATAAAAATCCACGGCTCGACAACACCTGCCCCAGGAAAGATAAAATGCGATTCATATTCACCCTGCTGATTACCCTGAATGCCTCCCTGGTGGCCCAGGACAACTGGCCGCAGTTTCGCGGACCAGCCACGGACGGACACGCCCGCGGCGACCTGCCCCTGAGCTGGAATGCAAAGACCAACATCGTCTGGAAAGCGAAGGTACACGACCGCGGGTGGTCGTCTCCCGTGATCTGGAAAAACCAGGTCTGGCTGACCACGGCACTTGAAAACGGACACAAGCTCTTTGCCGTCTGTCTCGACAGGAAGTCGGGCAAGGTCATTCATGACCTTCATATTTTTGATGTGAAGAAACCGCAACGTGTCGCCGCGATCAACTCCTACGCATCACCAACCCCGGCCATCGAAGACAATCGGGCCTACGTTCATTACGGCACCTACGGAACAGCATGCCTTGACACCTCAACGGGCCGGACGATCTGGGCCCGGCGCGATCTGAACTGTGATCATGAGGCAGCTGCCGGCCCGGGCGGTTCCATCTTCCTCATGGGAGATCTGCTTATCATGAACGTCGATGGCAGGGATGTGCAGTACGTGATCGCGCTCGACAAGGCTACCGGGAAAGACCGGTGGAAGACCACCCGCTCCGCCGACTACAGCAAGGTTCCGGTCAACCAGCGAAAAGCCTATTGCACGCCGACGCTGATCCCCTGGAAAGGCGGCCACCAGCTTGTCAGCCCTGCCGCCAAGGCCGTGATCTCCTACGACCCGGCCACCGGGAAGGAGCTCTGGAAGGTCCTGCACAGGGGCTGGTCGATCGCCCCGCGTCCCATCTTCGGACACGGGCTGGCCTTCGTGATCATGGACCATGATCGGCCCGAGCTCTGGGCCATTCGCCCGGACGGGAAAGGCGATGTGACCGAAAGCCACATCGTCTGGAAACAGAAGCGCGGGATGCCGGCGAGATCATCTCCAGTCCTGATTGATAACCTGATCTTCGCGATCAACCACGATGGCATCGCCTCCTGCCTCGACGCCAGAACGGGCGCGGTCTTATGGAAAAATCGGCTGAAAGGAGATTATTCAGCTTCCCTGCTCCATGCAGGCGGCCGCATCTACTTCTTCAACGAAAACTCGGCCTGCACGGTGATCAGGGCCGCCAGGCAATACGAAATCCTCGCAAACAACTCTCTTGGCGGGGAGCGGCTTATGGCCAGCCCGGCGGCCGCGGGCAATTCACTGTTCGTGCGCACCGAGAAGCACCTCTACCGCATCGAGCGTTCTTCGAGGTAATACCGATTTCAGAAAGAGGCCGCGGCTTTCAATTCCGTCAGCCCCCCCAGCGAGAAGTTTCGCGCCCGGAAGCCACAGCCGTAAATAAATCGCTCTATAGCGAAAACCCTTCCAGCAATTGCCAGCACACCAGCTGCATACGTGGAATGTGGAAGGGACCTTTCCAGAGGTTACCTTTCAGTGTCGAGCTGGCACTACCGTCACGGTGCAGGTACCCGAACCACTCACCTTGCCCGGGATCCGGAAAATGCCGGTGGGCCCAGTCGTGGACCTGTCGATGCCAGGCGGCGTACTTCGGGTCGCCTGTCAGGGTAAAGGCGAGCAAGGTGGCGATAATCGCCTCGGCCTGCGGCCACCAGAACTTCATGTCGTGCCAGTACTCCTGCACCGGCTTA
>DODI01000442.1:2873-3141 GCA_003509045.1 Planctomycetota bacterium
GTCGTGCCAGTACTCCTGCACCGGGCCGCCCTCGAGATCGACGAAATACAGGATGCCGCCGTGTTCATCGTCCCAGCCCCGCGCCCAGCTCCAGTCGAGCATCTGGCAGCCTGTCCTCACCAGGTCGTCGTCGCCGCGGAGCTTGCCCTCCAGCAGAATGAACCAGGCACATTCGATCGCATGCCCCGGATTCAGGGTGCGGCCATCGAAGTGATCGATGATCTCCCCGTCGGAACCGACGGCTTCCATTACACACTGGATATCCGGC
>DODI01000442.1:3440-3806 GCA_003509045.1 Planctomycetota bacterium
TCCATTACACACTGGATATCCGGCTTGAGATGATCACGGCGAATGGTCTCGATGCTTCGGTTGATCCATTCTTCGGCATTCGGCAGGTTGATGGAATCGCGAAGCTCCTGCGCCGTGGCGATTGTGATCATGGGAAAGCCGAGGCCCTTCAGGGGACGGACATCGGTAAACTTGGGGACGGTTCCCTTCGGATCCAGGTTGTGGTCAATGAAGCCCTGGAATGTTCTACGGGCTTTTTCCGCATAGAGCTCTTCGCCTGTCGCCTTGAAGAGCTCACCGTAGGCGATCGCGGCGAAGCTTTCGGAGAACCCGTAGCGTCGCTTGCGGAGCGGCTCGCCTTCGCGAGTCACGTGGAACCACATCCTG
>DODI01000279.1:0-2502 GCA_003509045.1 Planctomycetota bacterium
CCCACCTGGTGGCAATAGCTGCACATCATCTTGAAGTTCAGCTTGTCCCGCTGGTTGTCGAATTTCAGCATGCTGAAGCCGCTGCTGGCGGGGCGCTGGTCCTGGAGGTCATCGCCGGTCGCGGCCTTCAACTTGAATGTTACGTTCTCGGCGCCGGGCTTCACCCCATCAGCCCATTCGTCATCGAGTCCCATGAGCCTGGCGCGTACGTCGTGCTTCACTTCACGCAGCCCATCGATCACAAAGGAGCCATCGACCTGGCTGAACACGGAGACGATTTTTCGGTGGCCCTTGTCGAATGCCGAAACCATGGCGCCTGCGAGAGCCTTGCCTGAAGGGTCGCTGACCTTGCCGGCGATGGTTCCTGCCCTGATGGTTGCGGCAGCGGCCAGGACTGACACCGCGACCAAGATGGTCAGTCTTGTTTTTTTCATTCAGCTAGTTCCCGTTGTTTTGACCAGTCTGGCGCAGCGGTCATGATACTCGTATTGATGTCGGATAACTGCTTTTTGAGCCGTTCAAAAACCTCGGGGTGCCGTTTCGACACGTCCGTCTTCTGCGATGGGTCCTTTTCAAGGTCGAACAATTGATACCGGCCGTAGCTTCCAGATTTGATCGCTGGAATCCACGATTCGTTGAACATGTTCAGGCGAATGTACTTTCCTCGCAGCTTTTCGGCTTCTTTGTTATTGAACCCCTCAAAGAGCTGCTTCTGCAGGGTGCTTCCGCGGAGCTCTGCTTCAAGGGAGCCGTCTTTTTTCAGTATATCTTCGATCTGGTTCCGCAGGGCGGCCAGGGCCTGTTTGTCCCTGGGGAGCTCGTAGGAGCGATAGCCCACCAGCGAGTACTTCCCATCCCGGATCGCCACGCAGGGGCCGGAGGCGGGCAGGAGCCAGAAGAGCGGCTGGTGCCGGGAGAATTTATCCGGGCTGCCCATCAGCAGAGGAGACAGGTCCGAGCCGTCGAGATGGACGCCTTCGGGTTTTCCGATTCCAAGAAGCCCGCAAATGCTGGGCAGGAGATCGACGAGGCCGGCCGGTCTCTTTTCGACTTGGTCGGCGGCTATGGTTCCCGGCCAGGAGATAATGCCGGGGACCCGGATGCCTCCCTCGAAGTTCGAACCCTTGACGCCGCGAAGGCGGCCGACACGGTCTGCGCGGTAGCTTCCGTTGTCGGAGGAGTAGATGATGAGCGTGTTCTCAGGGGCATCGACCTGCTTCAGCTTTTTGAGCAGGCGTGCAATGGCCCGGTCTGTATTGTCGATGGTTCCTGAATAGATGGCAGCCGGGTCATTCAGTTTTCCATAGGGGGCGACACTCGTCTTCGGGGCGGCAATCGGGGCGTGGGGCTCATGGAACCAGATGTTGAGAAAGAATGGCTTTGCCGGTTTTCGATGTTCATCGAGCCAGGAGATGGCCTCATCGACCACGATCTGGCTGGCGTAGCCTTTGATCTTACCGACGGGTTTCCCGTTGCGGATGAAGTTGACCGGGTCCTTGTGGCTGGGCTGGGCGTTGTTGGCTGTCGCGAACCAGTAATCAAAACCGTGCTGTCCCGGGGTCGGCTTTTCATGAGCCCGGGTGGGCAGACCCAGGTGCCATTTCCCCAGGTGTACGGTTGAGTAGCCGTGAGCTTTCAGAATCTCTGCCAGCGTGACCTCTCTTTCGAGGAGGTGGGATTTTTGTGTGTGGTCGTCAATCCAGCTGAAGACTCCGGCGCGTAGATGCTGCCGCCCGGTCAGCAAGGTGGCTCGCGATGGCGAGCAGACGGCGGCTCCTGAATAGAAGTCCGTAAACCGGAAGCCGCCGGTGGCGAGGGCATCCAGCGCCGGGGTTTTTACCGGTCCGCCGTAGCACCCGATGTCTTTCCAGCCCAGGTCGTCGGCCAGCAGCACGATAACATTCGGCCGCTTTGCCGCTTGGGCGGAGACGGCGAGCAGGAGCCAGGCGAGCAGGCAGAATGTGAAGGTCTTCGTCAAGATACTGTTCCCGTCCAGGCGTGGTTATGAGCGTTTTCGCATCGCAGCAGCCTCGATGGTCCGTGCTGAGCTATTTTGTCGGGTCGGAAGGTAACCATTTTTGGAGTCCTGAGGTGATTTTTTTCGCATGCGCGGGCCGGCTGACCACGAGGTTCGTGAATTCATCTGGATCATTCCCGTGGTCGTAGAGCTCTTCGCTTCCATTGGCGTAGCGGATGTAGCGCCAGCGTTGGGTTCGTACCGAATGGCTGCCGCGGCCCCAGGTGGTTACGGCCGGTCGCTTGCGCCTGGCTGAGGGATCTTTCAGCAGGGGAACGAGGCTTGTTCCATCGATGTCGTTCCGCTTCGGCAGGCCGCAGAGCTCGTTCAGCGTAGGATAGACATCGAGCAGGCTGACGGGGCGGTCGCAGGCCGCGCCGGGCCTTGTCACCCCTGGGGCAATGAAGATGAGCGGAACCCTGGTGGACTCCTCAAAGAGGGTGAACTTCTCCCAGTGCTGCTTCTCTCCGATGTGCATGCCGTGG
>DODI01000131.1:0-5589 GCA_003509045.1 Planctomycetota bacterium
TGCCCCACAAGCATGAGCGATTTCCCATCACCTGTGAATTCATGAAGGAGCTCGAAGACGGTGTGGGCCTCGGCGAGGTAGAGGCGCGGCTCAAAATCAACACGTGATTCCCACCCCCCGGCCTCGCCGGCGTGCCTCAGGGTCAGCTTCGCACGCGTCGCGGAAGAGCAGATCACGCTCTCAGGCGACTGCCCGGCCAGGCTGAGAAAACGCCCCATGGTCTCCGCCGCGTCGACCCCCCTCGGTGTCAGGGCCCGCTCATGGTCACTTTCATCTGCCGCACCCCAGCCGGATTTCGCATGTCTGAAGATCAGCAGACGCTTCATGAGAGTCCTCAGCCTGTCTTCTTTACGAACGACCGCAGGTAGATGGCGAGAGCGAGGCCTGCGAGAAACGAACCCGCCGCCCAGGCAGGTTCTCCATCGCGGCTCAGCTTCAGCCAGGCGAAAACAAAGGCGAAGGCTACCCCGAAGGAGATCAACGTGATATGTATCCGGCGAAGCGCGGGGGACGGATAGGGCAGTTTTTCTTTCTGTCCGGGGTCACTGGCTGACATTTTCAAACCTCATTCATGAATGGTTGCATATTTTGAGCTTTCTACGCAAGTAGACAGGACCAGGCAAACCGGAAAAGTGGATTTTTTGATGTTCAACATCGTCCCGATACAATAATCTCAACAGTCGCTCCGAAGAGGGTGGGAGCTCTTTTCGGAGGCTTTTACGGGGCGGGCCTCGCATACCGCCACTTCATCGCAAACCGATGTTTAACCATCCAGACCGAGAGACCCAGATGAGAGAATTCGAATCGTTCAGGCCCATTTACGACCCTACCGCCGTTCAGCCAATGCGGGATGAATTGACCCGGGTTGGAGTGGACGAGCTCCGCACGAGTGAAGATGTCGACTCGACCCTTGGAGGCGACGAAGGAACCGTTCTCCTCGTCGTCAATTCGGTCTGCGGCTGCGCGGCCGGGAATGCCCGCCCTGGAGTGATGCTCGCCCTGCAAAACAAGGTTATTCCCGACCGGCTGACCACCGTCTTCGCCGGGCAGGACAAGGAGGCGACCGAGAAGGCGAGAGGCTATATGTCTGAATATCCGCCATCCTCCCCCTGCATCGCCGTCTTCAAGGGTGGAAAGGTTCAGACCATCATAGAACGTCACAACATCGAAGGACGCAGCCCCCAGGACATCGCGTCCATGCTCGTCAACAGCTTCAACAGCTGCTGCGAACGTAGTGGACCCTCGATTCCCCGGGACGAGTTCGAAAAAATCGTCCCCGCCCATATCTGTGGATCGTCCATCCCGGAATTCGAAGAGGGCTCGGACGCGTCGGAAGGCTCCGAAGACGGGGCAAGCTGAATGCCACGGCCTCTCATCGGATTCGTCTTCAATAATGGCTGCTGAAAAAAAAGAAGGACCTCGCGCTCAGAAGACCTGCTCTCTTATCGTCAAACAGTACACTTACCCGGTTTAAGGAGAATCTGAAATGTTCGGTCGCTCATTAAAGCCAGGCCTGATGATCGTCGCACTGATCCTGCTGACGAATACGGCGAGCTCGGCGGGAAAGACCTACCTTGGAATCAGCCTCGCCGCGAAGATCCCTCCATCGGTGGCAGCTCATCTCGATATTGATGGCGGCGCGATGATCATCGCGGTGCTCGATGGCAGCCCCGCAGCCAAGGCCGGTCTCAAAAAGCACGACATCATCATCAAGGCAGCCGGAATGGCGGTAAAGTCTCCGGGCGACCTCAGGAAGGCGCTCGACAGCCGGAAGCCCTCCGAGAGCGAAGAAGCCCTGGTGCTCGTCGTTCGCCGCGGCACGAAGACGCTCGATTTCACTGTAAAACCAACGGACGCTCCTGCGAAAAAAAGTCCCCCAAAAGGCGTTCGGAAAAAGACCGGGGCACAGGCCAATGCAAAAGCCTACCTGGGCGTAAGTCTGGATGCGATCCCAGCCAGCCTGACGATTCACCTCCGGCTCTCACGCAACGAGGGAGCGCTGGTTGCCGAAGCCCTCCCCGGCTCGCCGGCTTACAGCGCCGGGCTCAAGAAGCACGACATCATCCTGAAGGTCGCCGGCAAGGCGGTCACCTCAAACGGCAGGCGAATCGGCTCGAGAAGCATCATCCTTCCCGATGAGTTCAAAGACCTCCAGCTTGGCGGAAGCAGGGGTGGAATCACGGGAGAACTCCGGATTGAGTCCCTCCGTTCACTCCTTGGCCAGGACCGAAACCGGGTCTCCTCCAACCTGAATCAGATGATCGCCAGCCACAGGCCCGGGGAAGAGATTGAGCTGGAGATCATCCAGCAAGGCGAACGGAAAAAAATCAGGGTCGAACTGGCCGCTGCTCCGGTGAAATCAAGATCCATCTTTTCCCCGGGAACGCCGGGCGGCCTGAGCTCCAGCAGTTCCTCGGTCTCATCTGTGACCATCAACGATGGCGACCTCAGCATCACCGTACGAAACTCCAACGGGAAGAAAACCTTCTCGGTCCGCCGAGGTAAAGAGATCATCGCCAGGGACGAGCCCTGGGAAGCCCTGGATAAATTGCCCGAAGAAATCCAGGGAAAGGTCAGGCGGCTGAGTTCCGGTCCCGCCGGGAAACCCGAACGCGGAAAAAAAACTATCCCTCCGTCTCCGGGAGAGAAGAAGCTTCCCCCCGGAAAACAAAACAAGAAGCCCATCTGAAAACGATCAGCGATACGGCTTCCGCTTTTCCCTGAGCGCGAGCCCTTTGGAAGTGCTATTTTGCTGCAATGATGAATGATCGCGGCTGCATCGACGCAGAGCGCTACCAGCTCGACAGGCTCGCAGACCTTCCCACTCCCTGCCTGGTGGTCTACCAGGAGCTCGTAGAGGAGAATCTCGCCATTATTGGTCGGGAGCTCGAAGCCGCCGCTCCCGGATCCGCCCTGGGCTGCCTCAGGCCGCACGTAAAAACCCACAAATCCTCCTGGGCCGTCCGCCTGCAGCTCGCAGCCGGCATCGAGAAGTTCAAGTGCACTCACAACGAGCTCGACATGCTGTTAGAAGAGGGCGTCAGGGACATCTTCGTCGCCTATCCGCCGCTGGAGCGCCTGGCCGAACGGATCGCGGTCGCCACAGCTAAAAATAGCCGGGTGAAGATTCTATCCCAGGTCTCCTGCATCGAGCATGCCCGCTACCTGGCCGCGGCGGCCGAGAGAGAGGGCGTGGAGCTCGATTACCTCATCGACCTCGATGTCGGGGACCATCGAACAGGACTCCCTGCCTCAAAGACGCGCTCACTCCTCGCGGCGATCCGCTCGGAAGAGACGCTCTCCAGGCTTCACCTCGACGGGATTCACGCCTACGATGGACACAATCACTCCGCCAACCCGCTGGAGCGGACCGAGTGCGCCCGGGAGGCCATGGAGGAGGTTACCCGGGTCCTCGGCGAAGCGCGGGAGGACGGCGCGGCGGCAGTTCGCCTCGTAATCAGCGGCACCCCGGGCTTCCTCCACTGCCTTGAAGCACTGCGCTCACGGGAGGACCTCGAAGCGGAGATCGAGGTCTCCCCGGGCACCTTCATCTACTGGGATACCCGCTACGACGAGCTCATGCCGGGGCGCTTCCGGCTTGCGGCCATGATCCTCGCAAGGGTGATGGACCGCCCCACCCCGCGGCGAATCACTCTTGACCTTGGACACAAGCGCTGGGCGATCGACCAGGGGCATGTACATCTTTTTTCAACCCCGGGTCTCGAGGTTGCCAAGGTTAGTGAAGAGCATACCGTCCTCGAACACGATGGCAGCTGTCCGCTGAAGGTAGGAGACCCTGTCCTCATCGCGCCGAGGCACGTCTGCGCAACCGTCAACCTCTGGGAGAAATTTCACCTGGTTGACGACACGGGGAACCTCCAGGCCGAGAGCCTTGCGGTAACCGCAAGAAACCGTTGAGCGAAGGCCGCAACATGAGCCCGAGAAAACAGATCGAGCGAATCCCGGAGCCCGAGGTGATGGACGACACCGCAGAAGCCCGTGTATACGACGATGCCGACTTCAGCCGGGTCAACCTCTATTGCGCGCGAAGAATCTACAGGTGGCTCGAAACCGAGAGAGGCCATGCCCTCGACCTTGGAACCGGGCCAGCGGAGATACCCATCCGTCTCTGCGCTCTCGCTCCCGGCTGGAAAATCACCGCGGTCGATGCCAGCGCATCGATGCTGCGGCTCGCCCGCGCGAGGATAAAAAAAGCGGGGCTGGAAAAACGAATCCGGCTTCTACGAGCCGATGCGAAGAACCTTGGAAAGCTCCAGCGGGGTTTCTCAACCGTCTTCTCCAACAGCCTCCTGCACCACCTCCATGACCCAATCCCCTTCTGGAGAGAGGTGAAGCGGCTCACCTCCCGCAACGGAAGTGTCCTGGTCCAGGACCTCCGCAGGCCTCCAGGCAGGGCGAGGGCCAGGGAGCTCACCCGTCTCCATACCGCCGGCGACCCGCCCCTGCTGAAGCAGCTCTTCTACCAGTCGCTGCTGGCCGCCTTCACCCCCTCTGAGGTGAGAGAGCAGCTCCGCGAGGCCGGGCTTGACCTGCGGGTCAGGGCTACGACGGACCGTCACCTGGTGGTGAGTGGAAGGCCCTGAGGCGGCGAAGACTTCCTCCTTGACGAATCACCTCAATACGGTTTACTCGGTCCATCAAACAAGTAACCGCTAACGGAAAAGAGCATTGTGTCTTCATCGCAGAAAAGTTTTCTCGGCCGGGGCGCCCTGGGCAAGCTTGAAGAGGTACTGAGCGAGACCTCTGCCGAATCCGTCTTCCTCGTAAAAAGTCCCGGCGCCTATGAAGCCTCCGGAGCCCATCTCCTGGTCGACCAGGCCCTCGCAAAGGTGAAGACAAGATCCTTTGACGGCTTCACCCCCAATCCCAAGTGGCCCGACATCCTGTCGGCCCTGGACCTGTTCAGGAAGGAGCCCTGTGACCTGATCGTAGCGATTGGAGGGGGCAGCGCCATCGACATCGGCAAGCTTGTCAGCTTCCTCGCCCTTCAGCCTGCCGCGCCCGAGGCCTACCTGAAAGGCGAAGAAGAGCCCTCGGAACCCGTCATTCCGCTGGTGGCCATCCCGACGACGGCGGGCTCAGGCAGCGAGGCGACCTGCTTTGCCGTAGCGTACTACGAGGGGAAAAAGTATTCCGTCGCCCACGAAAAGGTCCTGCCATACTGCTGTCTGGTCGATCCGGCCCTGACCGACGGGCTACCGCCATTGTGGAGCGCCTGCAGCGGTCTCGATGCCTTCTGCCAGGCGGTTGAGTCGGTGTGGGCGGTTCTCTCCACTGATGAATCGGTGGCCCATGCGAAAAAAGCTATCCTCCTGGCCCTCGAACACCTTGAGGCAGCCTCGCGTTCACCGACCAGGAGCGCTCGAGACGGCATGTCCGAGGCAGCTCACCTCGCGGGCAAGGCCATCAACATATCGAGAACAACGGCCTCTCACGCCCTCTCCTACACGATGACCTCAAACCTCGGTATTCCGCACGGACATGCGGTCGCCGTTACGCTGGGAGCCGTCATGGCCTACAACTATGGCCTTGGTGAAGAAGACTGCCTCGACCCGCGAGGACCTGGAC